>CAZUUR010000038.1:0-11073 GCA_964622815.1 uncultured Oscillospiraceae bacterium
ATACCAACCGCCATCATACCTATGGGGCCTGCGCCCGTGATGAGCACGTCCTCGCCAACCACGTCAAACATGGTGGCCGTGTGAGTGGCGTTGCCATAAGCGTCAAAGAAGGAAACTATGTCGTCAGGTATGCCTTCGGGTATGGATATAACATTGGTTTCGGGTATGCAGATATATTCTGCAAAAGCGCCGTCGCGCTGCACGCCTACGCCCCTGGTGAATTTGCACCAGTGTCCGTTGCCCGCGCGGCAGTTGCGGCAATGACCGCAAACTATGTGTCCCTCGCCGGATACTCTTTCACCGACGTGATAATCATCGACTCCTGGGCCGAGCGCTGCTATTTCGCCAACATATTCATGACCTATCACCATGGGCGGCACAACGTTTTTCTCGCTCCACGGATCCCAGTTGTAAATATGCACGTCTGTTCCGCATATAGCGGTCTTCTTGATCTTGATGAGCACTTCGCCGATACCGGGCTTCGGTACGGGAACTTTAGTGAGGATAAGGCCTTTGCCTTTTTCGCTCTTAACAAGCGCGTCCATCATTTCCTGCATGATAGCACCTCTTTTGTGTAGATTTGATGTCCAAAACTATGATAGTACAACTCGCGGAAACTTTCAATAAAGCATAGCGCTGTAAAAGGGTTTTAATCGCAATATATTATGTTAATTTTAGTATAGCACAGAAGAGGCGAACCCATGCGCTATAACACAACGCGCTCGCCTGATGATTTCGTAATATACTGGGTAACGCCTATGCGCACTATGGCTACGCCGTCTTTAAAATCGCCCGCTTCGTCAAATTGCGGCGAAAGCGTCATAAAGCCCTCCGTATCTATATAGCCCCATAAGCTTGTGCTTGCGTCAAGCACGGCTGCATATCCGTTTGAAAAGCTGCGTACATCTGCAAATTGATTTGAAATGACTAAAACTCCTCTCGTGTCAATAAAGCCCCAAAGCCCATCGAGCTTAACCGCCGCGAATCCGCCGGAAAACGCTCTCGCATCTTGATAGGTGGATTTAAACGCGCCCTTTGCATAGCTGTTGTAATAATAATAGGACGAGCCGTCCTTAACAACGGCGAAATCTTCACTATATACTGTGCCGGACAAATGAGAACCAAGCGTGGCAATTTTCTCGCCCAGCTTGTCTATTATGTAGTTGTTTCCGCTTTGGGAGGTGACGAATGCCACATCGTTTGAAAAATCGTTAGCCTTTGTCCATTTAGAGGATATAACGATATTACCGTTCACATCAATATATCCATAGGCCTGATCGCTAAAAATCCATGCCCTGCCGCAGTGGAAATCGCCCGCGGCCGCAAATGAATAGTCTATTACCACTTCACCGGAGGGGTTTATATAGCCCCAGCTTCCGCCAAAGCATACGGCGGCCTTATTCTCTGAAAATGAGCGCACGTTACTCCATGTTGGCGCAACTATCCAGCCGCCGTCCCTGTTGAGCAGGCCGTAGAGCCCGTTATACATGGCAAAGGCAACGTCGTTTTCAAATTCGAGCGCGCCCTGAACTGCCTCCGCTGCGCTGAACTGCGCCGCTATTGCAACCTCTCCGCTTTTATTCTTATAGCCCCAAAGGCCGTTCTCGCAGTATGGCAATAAACGTCCGTCTTTAGATATTATGGGCGTGGGAGTAGGTGACGGTGAGGGCGTAGGGCCGATGAAAGCTTCTTTGCTCGCTTGGAGCGATGCGTCTGATGGTGAAGCGTCGGTAAACGTAGCTGCGTTTGTAGGGGTTTGCGAATTGGACATAAGTATATTAGCGCCGCCGCCGCTATATAAAAGCGCGAACATAAGCACTCCTAATGCTATTATGACGACTGTCGCACACATTAGCATTGGTATAGGTATACGGCGCAGGGTGTTTTGCTGTTTTGCCGGTTTTAAAGTATTATGCTGCATGCCCTTGCCTCAAGCGTTGGTTATAACGCTGATAAAGCGCTCAGCGGCGGCCGACAGCGGAACTCCTTGCAACGAAACAAGACCTATGCCTCGCGAGGGCATGGCCGGAGTGAGGTTCACCTCAAACAATTCGCCGGACTGTAAATTTTGCCCCGCAAATTCTTTTGTTACGCATGCTACGCCAAGGCCGATGCGCGCAAACTCCAAAAGCAGGCTGTGTGCGCCAAGCTCAATAGCAGGGTGTATGGGCACGCCGCAGGTATAAGCGTAATCATCGAGGTATTTTCTTGAATTTGACGCTTGCTCAAGCAGTACAAGCGGCTCGCGTGATAATTCCTGAAGTGTAACACAACGCCCTTTTAGATGCTCAAAGTGCTTTGAAGCAACAAATACGTCGTGAACGTTAGCCACCTCGCGCACATTAAGCTCATCGTCTTGAATGGGAAGGTTTACAAGTGCTATATCCACCTTGCCAACCTTGAGAAGCTCTATAGTGTCATGGGTTGTGCGATTGGTGACCTGAAGCTGCACATCGGGGTATTCCGAATGAAATTCTTTTAGATATGGGAGCAGGAACGATTGGCAGAGCGTGTCGCTCGCGCCTATCATTAGCCCGCCGGAACGCAGTGTTTTCATGAGGTCGAGCTTTTCTTCGGCAGTTGCGATAAGGCCAATGGCCTTTTGCGCATAGCCTAGGAGCATACGTCCTTCACTTGTGAGCGTGATGCCACGGCTGTTGCGCGTGAAAAGCGAGCAGCCAAGCATATACTCGAGTCTATGCATTGATTGGCTTATCGCGGGTTGGCTCACATAGAGCTCTCTTGCTGCGTGCGAAAGGCTGCCGCAGCGTGCAACCGTGCAAAAAACATTGTATAGATCAAGATCAACGGGCATGGTGCTCCTCCTTATTAAACCTGCGACTAAGTATAACTTTTATTTATATAAAAGTATAATACTTAACAATATAATTTGCAATAAGTTTTGCTAATAGCTAGAGAAATATATCTATAACTGATATAATTATAAAAACATATATAGGAGGCCTGAATATGAGCATAATGTCCGCGACCGGAGAAGGGGAGCTATATGTAAAAGTGTGGGAGTGTGAAGGCGCACCAAAGGCGGCTGTGCAGATAGTCCACGGCATGGCGGAGCATATTGAAAGATATGATAGGTTTGCAAAAGCTCTCACTGCACGCGGAATGCTTGTAGTCGGCCACGACCAGGCCGGACACGGCAAAAGCATACGCAAGGACGGCATTCGAGGCTATTTCGGAGCTGAAAACGGGTGGAGCAACCTAATTCAAGATGTAAAACAGATGCGTGACTATATGGCGCAAAAAGCGCCCGGCGTTCCGCTTGTTTTATTCGGGCACAGCATGGGCTCGTTCATTTCGCGTTCATACGCCGCGCGGCATGGCGGCGACCACGACATATATATTTTTTCAGGCACGGCGGGCAAAAATGGCGCGCTTCCCATTGCTAAGCTTATTGCAAAATCGCAGATCAAAAAGAATGACGGCAAGGCAGAAAGCGAATTGCTCAACAGCTTGAGCTTTGGCGCGTATAACAAGCCATTTAAGCCAAACCGGACTGAATTCGACTGGCTTTCGCGCGATAACAATGAGGTCGATAAATATGTAAATGATGAATTTTGCGGCTTCTGCTTCACTGCAAAAGCTTTCGGCGATTTATTCGATGGTCTTTGCGAGCTTGATGCGCCTTCATGGCCGGGCGACGTGCCAAATAAGCCTATATTGCTCATATCAGGCAAGTGTGACCCTGTTGGCGGGAAAGCCGCCAAGGGTGTACTTGAGGTGGCTGACAGGCTAAAAAGCACGGGTCATGACGTTACGGTTAAGCTATATGAAGGCGCAAGGCATGAGCTGCTTAACGAATTGAATAAGGAAGAAGTTACGGAGGATATAATTAGCTTTATCGAGGAAAATATAAAATGAGCACCTGCACATGGGAAGAGTTTTATGACAAAATAAAAGATTGCAGTTGCTGCCCATTGTGCCAAAGACGCACTAATATAGTTCCGGGCGAGGGAAATATCAATGCGGAAGTTATGTTCATAGGCGAAGGGCCGGGATACGACGAGGATATGCAGGGTCGTCCGTTTGTGGGCGCGGCAGGGCAGCTGCTGGATAAAATGCTTGCGGCAATAGAACTTGACAGGAGCGATGTGTACATAGCGAATATAGTAAAGTGCCGTCCGCCGGGAAACAGAGCGCCTACACAGGAGGAAGCAAGAGCCTGCATAAATTATTTGCGAGCGCAATTTGTAATGATCCGCCCAAAGATAATAGTATGCCTGGGGGCGACCTCGGCCAAATATGTGTATGACGAAAATGTGCGCATCACGAGTGATAGGGGCGTGTGGAAGGAAAAGAACGGTATATTCATTTTACCCACCTTTCACCCGGCCGCGCTGCTTAGAGATGAGAGCAAAAAAAGATTTGCATGGGAAGATATGAAACTTTTACGCGCAAAAATAGAAGAATTGCACGAACGGGGTTGAATATAGGGATAAAGGTCTGTTATAATCACATGTGATTTATAATCAGGAGGTCAATTATGTCAGGACATTCCAAATGGGCAAATATTAAAAACAAAAAAGAAAAGACCGATAATCAGCGTGGCAAGATTTTCACGAAAATCGGCCGCGAGATCGCAATAGCCGTAAAAGAAGGCGGCAGCGACCCGATGAACAACAATAAGCTCAGAGACGTTATCGCAAAAGCAAAGGCGAATAATATGCCTAACGATAATATCGCAAGATCAATTAAAAAAGCGGCCGGCGAGCTTGGCAGCGTGAACTACGAGGAAATAACCTATGAAGGCTATGGCCCCGGCGGCATAGCTGTGATAGTGGATATTGTAACTGATAACCGCAATCGCACCGCGGCTGAAATAAGGCATCTGTTCGATAAGTCCGGCGGCTCTATGGGCGCAAGCGGCTGCGTAGGCTGGATGTTTGATAAAAGGGGCGTTTTAGTGGTGGAGCGCAGCGCATCAATAGAAGAGGACGATATAATGATGGCCGCTCTTGATGCAGGCGCTGAGGATTTCAATCCTATGGACGATGTGTATGAGATATTCACCTCGCCCAATGATTTTTCAGCGGTGAGAGAAGCGCTCGAGGCCAAGGGCTATGCATTCCTTTCCGCCGAAATCGCGCGGCTTCCTCAAAACACCGTGGACGCGTCAAAAGACACGGAGCTTGCCGAAAAGATAGAGCGCATGCTTGAACGCTTTGATGATAACGACGACGTTCAGGAAGTATTTCACAATGCTATACTCCCCGAAGAAGAGGACGAAGACTGAAGTACGACACCGGCTTAATATTTTCGTCGTCAGAGGAGCGGCAATTTTGCCAGCGCAAAAACTGCCTCAATTTCCGCGAAATGAAGCTTTCGCAAGCGAAAGCCATACTTTGTCTTTGAAAAGGCCGTTGCTTAATTCGCAGCGGCTTTTTGTTTATATTCCTGCATCTTTTCATCTGAGAAGCCAAATTCCTTTTGCAGCGCTTCGAGCGCATAGCTTGGCCTGTTTAAAAGGCACTGGCGCATCTTGTCAAGGTCGCGCTCCCACGCGGACTCGCTTGCGGTATCGTGCGACCAACGGCTGCGGTGGCGCGGCATTTCGGGTCTTAGCGCGGCGGCCATTTCATCGAGTATGCCTATGAGCCTTTCCGGCGTAAAAAGGTTTTCAACCACATACACATATCTTTCGCAGAATTTATCGCACCAGGCCGCATTTTTTCTAAATCCCACAAAAAGATCCATGTTTGTTATTGAGCCGTCCTTGCTTGGCACACCTTCGGGCTTAAAATAGCTTGGCAAAATATTTGAATGCGCGGAGAAGGAGCTTAGTCCCAAATCTAAATCGAAGAATACAGGCCGCCATTTTACTGTATAATCCTCAGAGCGCCAATACTTTTGGTTAAACATATCCCAGTTGGAGAAATATGTTTGCGCTATCAAAAAATCCATAAAGTAGTCCGAATCCACCCATTGCAGATACTCTGCGAACGCAGAATCAGAAGAAAGATCCGAATTGAGGCCAATATCCCTCACTCGCTTTATGTCGGCGCTGCTGCCTTCGAGCTTTGACACGTTGCGCCTTATTATATCCACCGCGTTGGGGTCTATGCCGTAGTGCGCCGCCATATAATCCTCATTTTGGTTTTCGTTAAGGTCGTATATGCCCCAGTATGCCCCGTTTACGTACATCACAACAGGACGGGTTTCAACACTTTCTATATTCAGCCCCTTTACGCAGCGCTGGAAGAATGAATCGCGCATGCGAAGATCGTCCCTGTCCTGCCCCGAATTGCGCAATACGAGAGAGGAGTAGGCGCTTACGTCACTATCCTTGAAAAAGGGATAGCTTACCGAGCTTTGCCCGTAGCGCCCTCTTATTGAAACGCCAAATGATTTTTGCGCTGCGAGCAGTGTTGAGGCGCCTGAGGCGCGCAGTCCGCAGGGAAATGCGCAGCCAAGCCGCCCGTCGCTTTCATAATATGTGATGTGCGCCTCGCGCTCCACATTTGTCTTTTTTTCAAGTACGGCGTATATTTCATCAAAATAAAGCTGGTCGATTGATAGGCATACCACGGGCAACGTGTGCGGCTGCTCAAAAAGATATGTGCATGTAACAATATCGCTGTCGAGCATGCCGCTTGCACAAGCGAAGGCTCTTATCACCGTGTTCGACGATATTTGAAGCGAAGCTGTATACACCATGGATTCGCGTGTGGGCGTACTGCCGTCAAGCGTATAAAATATGGTAGCTCCGGGGGTAGCGCATGAAAGAGATAATGAAAAAGCGCCGCTCTGATAAAGGCCGGTTTGCGAAAAAATCGGCTCGCTCGCGAACTCTGTATACGCCGTTGCATCGGCGTTGTCGCTTCCGCCTGACGTAAAAAAATAGCGCTTGGCCGAAGCGTCGCCAGTAAGTCTGCCGGAGGTTAAGCCCGGACGCAAAGCCCCCGTTTCAAAAACGTCTACAAGCGCGCTCTGCGAGTTGGACAAAAAAAGCGTTTCCCCGCTTTGAGATATAGAAAAGGGCGCGCATACGCCCTTGACCGTCGCCGGATATTCTGATGCGCTTATTATGGCGTAATCATGCGCTGATAATTCTATATCAGGCAGCTCAAATTTTGTGAGGTCATTATTATCGTCGCTTATATACCAGCCTTTGAGAGAGCAACTGCTGTTTGAACCGTTGTAAAGCTCAATATAATCCGCCGTGTTTGAACCATAGTTGCCAACGGCGCTTACCTTAGTGATATAAACGCCGCTTGTATCGGGAAAGCACAATTCGTTTATATCGGAAAATGCGTGGCTGGTATTCTCTGCGCCGGGGGTAGGCGAGGTGAAGTAGCACAAAGCTCCTTCATATATGCCTATGGACACATTGGCGCCTATTTCGGCTGGAATATCTATTTTTGCCTGGGTGAGCCCGTCCTTATTTGTGAGCGCTATCAAGCCGTCGGCTCGGGAAAGCCTGAAGGAAGTATGCAACTCGCCATCGGTTAGATCGTTGCCGGAAAGAAACACGAGCTTGTATTCGCCGGCTGCCAATTCAATATTCGGCAGCGCCCATTTAAAAGGATCATCTCCATCGTCTGAAAGGTAATAGCCCGATAACGACGCGGTAGTGCTAGAGGCGTTAAATAGCTCGACCCACGGTGAGCGATCGCCGTTTTTATCGCGAGAGCTGTATTTATTATCGAGCAGCACTTCGTTGATTATTATTGGCGAGCCGTCGGGTGAGGGGACGATGGCGGCATTTGTAAACGTTCGCGTTGAGTTTTCTAAAAGAGGCGTGGCAAACGCGGTAAATACGCCGCCGTCCAATATGGCTATATCATCATAAGGCTTAGTATCCCAGGTGAAGCTTGAGCAGACATTGCCGGAAGTATCGGATAATATAAGCGTGGTATCGGCGCTGCCAAGCTTGAAGGAGGCGTTAAGCCCCAAAGCGGAAACATTATCCTTATCGTTAAAAAAGACTATTATCCTTTCGCCGCTCCCAAGTATTGTATTGGGAAGATTCCATTTATCGAGCTGCAAGGAGTCATCACTCAAAAAATAGTCGCTTAGCGAAATGGCTTCGTTTGCAGAGTTGACAAGCTCCGCCCAAGCAGGATACCGTCCGTCAGAATCGGGATATAAGGTGTTGCTTAATACGAGCTCGCTTATCTTTAACGCGTCGCTTATGGGACTTGACAGTACAAGATCATCAAGCGAAAAAACTATGGGTTTAGCGTTTGCCTCGCCCGGAGTGGGCTCGGCGCAGTAGCCATAGCGCCCGTCATCGGCTCGGGCGTAAGAAATATCGGAAGCGAGCTGAGGTATCGTGAGGTCTTGAAGCATTGTATAATTCTTGTCCGAAAGAAAAAGCCTGTCGCCCGCTTTTGAGAGGCCGAAGCCCGTGCAAAGGTCGCCGCCGTCCTTACAGGCGTATATGACGAGATAGCCCTTCGCGGCTATTGAAATGTCCGGAAAAGTGTATTTTCTGATGTTCTTAACATTATCGGTGAGAAAATAGCCGCTTAGGTTTATAGCCTGATCAGTAGGATTATAAAGCTCTATCCAGTCGGGCGTGCCAAGCTTATCGTCCGCAAGCGAGAGCACGTTGGAGGATACGACTTCATTGATATAAAGCCCAGAGCCTGCCGCAGCCGACGGTGCCGCCGCCATGTTGCAGCCGAAAAAAAGCGAACACGCTATGAGCAATGAAATCAGCAATATAAAGATTTTGCGCCAAGCTTTCATAGGTAACAGTATAACACAAAAACCCCCTTGTTGAATGAAATTATATGTGAATTATGTCAAACAAACAAACGATTTTGACATTGAACGCTAAGCCTTGTAAATACGCGGTCAAGGGGCTATACTTTAACTAATAAACGGAGGTTATAAGTTTGAAAGCAGCTTTCAAACTAGCGTTTTGAGGCTTTCGTCGTCCAGAGTAAACGAATAGCTATGCTATTCGTTGGGCGATTTAGCCAGCGCAAAACCTGCTTCAATTCCGATGAAGGGATGCTTTCGTATATGAAAGCAATGGTTATAACTATGGCACAACATATATTGATATGCGATGATCAGCCTATGATACATGAAACCCTGGGAGTGTATCTTGAAAGTGAAAACTTTACTCATTCTTCTGCTATGAACGGTCAGGAAGCGGTGGACATGGCTGCAAGCCAAAAGCCGGATTTGATAATATTGGATTTAATGATGCCTGTAAAGTCGGGCATAGACGCGTGTCGAGAAATAAGAGCCGTAAGCAAGATACCTATAATCATGCTCACCGCAAAAGGCGAGGAGATAGATAGAATACTCGGGCTTGAGCTGGGTGCGGACGATTATATAGTCAAGCCGTTCAGCGCGCGCGAGGTGGTGGCAAGGGTAAAGGCTGTGCTTCGCCGGCATAACACGGTGAACGGTGAGCAGGATAAGGCGCTGCGTTTTGATGGGCTTGAGATAAACATCAACAACTATGATGTACGCGTCGATGGAGAAAAAATACCGCTTACGCCTAAGGAAGTTGAAATATTCCAGCTTTTGGCTTCACACCCGGGGCGGGTATACGAAAGAGAGCAGATTCTTTCGCAGGTGTGGGGCTACGATTACTTTGGCGATACCAGAGCTGTAGACACGCAGATAAAGCGCATCAGGCAAAAACTTCCCCAGGAAGGAGTGAACTGGGGCATAAAGACTGTGTATGGCGTTGGCTACAAATTTGAGGCAGGTAAATGAAAAACACTTTTTTAAAAAGAATTTTGGCGCTCATACTATTTGCCATAGTGTTGAGCGCCGTTTTAACTGCGCTGGTGTACAGGGTATATGGTGCGCAGGTATTTGTTGATATGAAGGCGAACGAGCTTTCTCCGAGGGTGGATTATCTTTCGGTGATAACATCTGAATATATGGAAGGCTATATAGGCGCCAGGGATTACCAGCGCATAATAAGCTCTGAATACCATATTTGGGACGCGCTGCTCTATGTTTATGACGAAGACGGGCAAACGATTGTTATGCCGTATTCGTCAAACGATGAAAGCGCAGGAACATTACTTACAAAGCAATATTTAGCTCAAGTGCTGGGCGGCAGCAAGGTGACGCTTCAATCAAATTTCGGCAGCCCGGGCGTGCTTATAGGCCAGCCGGTGACAAGCCGCTTTGGAAATGTGATAGGTGCGGTTTTCCTCGTTAAGCCTATAACGGAGATATACGCGGCGCTTAGCAGCTTAAATGCGGCACTCATAATAACAATGGTGCTTGTGACGCTTATAATGCTTATTCCTGTATACATAGGCTCAAGAAAGCTCGTAAACCCCATAAAGAATATGACGCTCGCGGCCGACGCCATGTCACACGGCGATTTCAGCGTGCGCGCGCAGGAGAACCTTTCAGGCGAGATAGGCAGGCTTGGTCATTCGCTCAACGTGCTTTCGAGCGAATTATCAAAGACGATAAACGACCTAACGTTTGAGCGCAACAGGCTGCGCACCGTGCTTGAGGGCTTGAGCGAGGGAATTATAGCCGTAAATGAAAAAAATGAGCTTACCCAGTGTAATCAGGCCGCACTCACGCTGATGGGCTGCAAGGAAGCCTCTGAGCTATATAATAATGAAATGTTTTCGCTTGTGAGGGCGGAACTTGAAAGAGCCGTCGCAAACGACGGCTTGCAGACCATTGAAACGAAGAATGGCGAACGCGTGCTAAAAATGACTTCTACGCCGCTTGTAAATGAAAGCGGCGCCGTAGAGGGCGCGGTCATGCTCATACAGGACGTAACCGAGCAAATGCGCCTTGAACAGACTAGACGCGATTATGTGGCAAACGTATCGCATGAGCTTAGAACGCCGCTGGCGTCCATAAGGGGTCTTGCGGACGCACTTAACGACGGGCTTGTTAAAAAAGAGGACGATAAGGCGAGATATTATGGCTATATACTGCATGAAACAATTAGGCTTTCGCGTTTGATCGACGATCTGCTTGAGCTTTCAAGATTACAGTCGGGCAATGTTGCGTTTGCAAAGCAAAAGCTTGATGTATATGAGCTGGTTATGGATATTTCACAGAGATATTCAGCCACCGCCAAGGAAAACGGGCTTGCGTTGATTTGTGATA
>CAZUUR010000039.1:0-10919 GCA_964622815.1 uncultured Oscillospiraceae bacterium
CTTATCCGCTGCGCGAGCATAGTGCAGTGCAAGGCATACATGGTGGTGGACGAATCAAACGTCACAATAGAGAGCGCGCTTGAAACAATGAAGAGCACAAAGCTTCATCAGGATTCAATACGCTCCGTGGAGCAGGCGCTTAGCATGGCGCATACGGGCAGCGTGCTCATAGTGGTTGATACGCAGCGCGAGAGCACGGTAATATCAAAGGAATTATATCAAAAATTTTCAAGAACAGTAATAATCGATCATCACCGCCGTCCGGTGGACGCGCTGCAAAGCCCGACGCTCACATATCTTGAGGCGGGCGCGTCCTCAACGAGCGAGATGGTAACGGAGGTAATGCAGTATTTTGACGATTCGCCCCAGCCAACGAGCTTTGAGTGCGGCGCGCTGCTCGCGGGCATAACTGTGGATACCAAGCGCTTTGCGTTCAACACGGGCGCGCGCACATTTGAGGCGGCGAGCTATCTTAGGCGGCACGGCGCGGACACAGGGCTTGTGAAGCTCATGTTTCAGGACGATATGCAGACCTATATAGATAGATCCAACGTCGTTGAGCGCGCGAGGGTGCTCGAGCACGGCGTGGCCATATCCACCTGCGAGCCGGAGACGAAAAACGCGTCGCTCGTGGCGGCGCAGGCGGCCGACGAGCTGATAAATATCAAGGATATTCAGGCGTCGTTCGTTTTCGCGCACGATCAGGAGGATAACACGATAATGATAAGCGGGCGCAGTCTTGGCGAGATAAATGTGCAGCTGGTTTTAGAAAAGCTCGGCGGCGGCGGGCATCTCACGGTGGCGGGCGCGCAGCTTTCGGGCTGCACGATGCAGGAAGCGATAGCGAGGCTTGAAGAGAGCCTTAACACATATTTAAAGGAGGCTGAACTTATATGAAGGTAATGCTCATAAAGGACGTTAAGGGCACGGGCAAGGCGAACGACATAGTCGAGGTGTCCGATGGCTACGCGCGCAATTTTCTTATCCCGCGCGGGCACGCAACCCCTGCGGACGCGAACAACATAAACGCCGCCAACCTTAAAAAAGGCGCGGAGGCGCATCGAAAGGATATGCAGCGCATGCGTGCAAAGGAGCTTGCCAGCGGCATGTCCGGCCTCACCGTTAAGGTATACGCAAAGGCGGGCGAAAACGGCAAGCTTTTCGGCTCGATAGGCGTGAACGAAATAGCCGAGGGGCTAAAGGAGCAATACGACATCGAGGTGGATAAAAAGAAGATCCGCATACAGGAGCCTATAAAAACCTTAGGCATAACCGAGGTCTCCGCGCACATGTATGAAAATACTGACGCGCATTTTAAGGTGGAGGTAGTTGCGCTAGCGCTTTCGCGTTAACGCAAGCTGTCAACGCGAGGGATTTTGCGCTTCGCGCTTTCGCGTTAACGCAAGCTGTCAACGCGAGGGATTTTGCGCTTCGCGCAAAAGGCTTTTCACAATCGCCTTTCGCACCTGCGGGTGCTCACGGGCGGCGATTGTGAGAGGTTGCAGCGCCAAAGGCGCTGCTCCGTTTTGGCGGCGAAGCCGCCAAAGCCGGATTGGTGCGGTGCGGTTAAGTGCGAACATAGTGCAGCTAAGTTACAATATGCCGTGCCCCAAATATACTCACTCGGAGAGAATAAATGGAAGATATGCAGCCACGCGGCCCGGTGTTGCCGCCATATAATATAGAGGCGGAAAAATCGCTCCTCGGCGGCATGCTCATATCGCGCGAAGCGCAGGGCAGCGCCATGGAGCTAATAAACGAGGACGATTTTTACAAGGTTGAGCATCAGGCGATATTTGCCGCCATGCGAGAGCTTTACGATAGAGGCTCCGCCATCGACGCCGTCACGGTGATAGAGGCGCTCGTGCGCGCGGGCAAGCTCGATTTCATAGGCGGCGTGCCTTATATCACCGAGCTTTCCATGTTTGTGCCGAGCGCGGCCAACACCGAATATTACGCGGGCATTGTTGAGGAAAACAGCGTCCGCCGCAAGCTCATGCGCGCGGGCAGCGAAATGATGAAGGACGCCGCCCAGAGCGATTGCACGCTTGAGGAGCTTTTAAACACGTCTGAATTGCGCGTTTTTAATATCTCCATGCGCAAAAATGAAAACACCCTCGTCCATATAGGCGACAAGGCGCTTTCGGTGTATATGCACATGGGCGAGCTGGTGGCCAATCGCGGCAAGCTAACGGGCGTAACCACCGGCTTTTCAGAGCTTGATAAAATGACCTCCGGCTTTCAGCGCGGCGATTTGATTATTGTCGCGGGTCGCCCGTCTATGGGCAAGACCGCCTTTGCGCTCAATGTTGCCGAGGCCGCCGCCACTCGCGGCAACGCCACAGTGTGCATTTTCAGCTTGGAAATGAGCGCGGAGCAGCTCATAACCCGCGTTATGTGCTCTCATGCCGGCGTTGACATGCAGCGCGTGCGCACCGGTTACACCGATGAAAACGAGATGGTGCGCCTTGCGGATTCGCTCGACACCGTTACCGGAGCAAAGATTTATATCAATGACACCGGCGCTATAGGCGTTGCCGAGATACGCAGCAAGTGCCGCCGCCTAAAGGCCAAGGCCGGGCTCGATATGGTGGTTATAGATTATCTTGGCCTTATGAAGCTCAATAACCCGCGCGGGCAGACGAGCCTTGCAAACCAGATAAGCGAGCTTACGCGCCAGCTTAAAACGCTCGCACGCGAGCTGGACGTGCCGATAGTGCTGCTATCGCAGCTTTCGCGCGACGTTACGCGCAGACAGGATCACAGACCCATGATGTCCGACCTGCGCGATTCAGGCTCCATAGAGCAGGACGCGGACGTGATTATAATGCTCCACCGCCCCGCCGTTTACGCCCCCGACGACGATGAGGAGGCCAAGCTCGACAATACCGCCGAGGCCATAGTCTCAAAGCAGCGCAACGGCCCGATAGGCACGGTGTATCTGTCATGGGTGGCTCAGTTTGCGAGGTTTACGGATAGAAGCGAAAGGGAGGAAATGTAAAAACGGCCGTGACCGCGCAGGCTGCGCCCCCACAAACCCGCCGTGGGCGCAACAGCGTTGGGAGCTATTAACGCGCTATGGCGGGCAATCCTCAATGAGCGGTGAAAAAACATGAACGCGCATACCCGCGGTCACTCATGCCGGGCGTTAGTGACCTCCGTGTATGCGTCTTTGCTGAAAAATATTCTTGTTGTGTTGAGCCTTTTAAAATAGCCTTCGGCTTTTTCCCTGTTTTTGGCGTAATTTAAGCCCAAGCTCTCATATATGGCGTAATGCGCCTTTAGCCGCGAGCAAAAATCCTCGTAGGTGGGGCGCGTGTCGCCGGACCACATAAGCTCGCTCGCGGCGGCGAGGCGGGGAAGTAGATTGTAGAAAATTTTCGCCTCGTCCTCTATCCATTCAGTCCATAAGCAGCATTCAATGCCTATTATCCCCTCGCGTGCCTTTGCGTCAAGCCCCGTTGGCAGCGCGTATGAATACGTTTTTTCAAGCGGCGTCATGGAATACGGATAATCGAAATAAAGATGCTCAAAGCCGCTGAATATCGCCTTGCCGCCACTTTTTATTAGCTTTATTGTGCGTGCCGACCCCTCCACCGCCTTGGGCGTCCACTGCTGGCATATCACGTCCGTGCCCATATTCTCGCAATAGCCGTCGTTCCAAACTATTGCCTCCTTGCCTAAAGCCCTTACATGCTCCGCAACGCGCGCCATCATGTGCGCTTGCAGCTCGCGCTCGCTTCTAAGCCCCTTTTCGCGCTTGAGCGCTTGGCATGCGGGGCATTTTTTCCAATCCTGTTTTTTGGCCTCGTCACCGCCGATGTGAAAATAATTTGCGGGGAAAAGCTCCGCCACCTCATCTATAATGTTGAAAAGCACCTCATATACCTCGTCCTTGGCGGAGCAAAGTATGTGCGAGGAAAACTCCTTAAAGCCGTATTCAGTGGCAACATCGCTCCTGCGCTCAAAGCACGCGAGCTTTGGAAACGCCGCAACTATGGCCGCGGAGTGGCCGGGCGCTTCTATTTCCGGCACAATTTCAATGCCGCGCGCGCAGGCGTAGGCCACCAGCTCACGCACCTCTAATTTTGTTAGATAACCGCCGTGCGGTTTGCCGTCCTGCTTTTCGCCCTCGCCGCGCTTTATGGCGCTGCTTTTTCTAAATGAGCCGATGGAATTTAGCTCGGGGTAGCGCTGAGATTCTATCCTAAAGCCCTGATCGTCGCTAAGGTGCAGGTGCAGCACGCTGAAGCGATACAGCCATAAAAGATCTATCACCTTTTTTATAGTATCAACGCCGAAGAAATGGCGGCAAATATCGAAATTGAGCGCACGCCACGAAAAGCTCGGCTCGTCCTCAATGGTGCAATGCATAAGCCCCGCGCACCCGCCGCTGCGCCAAAGCTGCCACGCCGCCGCAAAGCCGTGCGCCACGCCTTTGCCGGTTTTGGCGAACAGCGTAACGCCGCTTTCGTTGCACACAAGGCGGTACGCCTCGCCAACGAGCGTGTCGTCCAGGAGAATATGCACGTCCGCAAACGCCTCGCCGCTTGTGAGCGGAAGCCCGAAAAGCTCCGCGCCTGCCCGCGCCTGCGGCAGAAAATCGGCGTGCGTGTACACGGCGCTTTTATCAGTGAAAGCATATATTTTTTCAACGTCTGACGACATTGATTTGGACGCGGGAATGAGCATGCTGTGCCTCCGAATACTTCTTTTGTATAATAATACAATTATATATGCTTGAGTACAACTTGTTTGTGATATATAATAAATGTGAAATAATTATGAAGACGCGCCCTTCCCGCCGCAAAAGGCGGGAACATGGGCGAATCCCCCCGCGAGAAGCCATTGTTGGACGCTTGGCGGTTGCGTGAGGGGGTCGCGGCGGGAGCAAGCCCACAACGGCAGCCACCGCATAGGCGCATCTGGAAGGACGTATATGGAATCAAACCAGCTCACGGCCGCTCAAATTGAGGCGCGGCGCAAGAAAACCTTTGAAACCAACAAATGGATATTTTCCGGCAGCGGCGTGGGGCGCGATATTCTTTATCAGCTTATCGCCTCATTCCTGCTCACCTATATCCAGTTCGGCGTATCGCTCACGCTCGCGCAGTTCACGGCGCTGAGCATAATAATTGGCGTTGGCGGCCGTATATGGGACGCTGTAAACGATCCCATGATGGGCGCGATAATCGAAGGCACGCATCTTAAAATGGGCAAATTCCGCCCGTGGATACTGCTTGGCGCAATATCCTGCGGCTTGGTGGTGATATTGATGTTCAATATCCAAAGCCTTGCCGGGTGGGAATTTGTGGTGTTTATGACGGTGATGTACCTATTATGGGAAAGCACTTTCACCATGAACGACATCGGCTATTGGTCGATGCTGCCGAGCCTTTCAAGCAAAAAGGAGGAGCGCAACTCCGTCACCTCGCTCACGGTGCTCTTCGCGGGCGTGGGCGCAATAATAGCGCAGGGCGTTGTGCCGATAGTCACCACGGGCGATGTGCGCGCGGGCTACCGCCTGGTGGGTGTTGCGGTTGGCGTAATATTCATAATAAGTCAAACGATAACCTTCTTTGGCGTGAAGGAAACGCCGCGCCCCAGGAAGGAAAACGCGGAGAAGATTTCGCTCAAAAAGATGTGGCAAACCATTATCCGCAACGACCAGATATTATGGATGACGCTCTCGCAGCTTTTCTACAATATCGCCTCCGCCATGCTGACGGCGCTCGCGGCGAACCTTTTATATGTGGAGCTTGGCTATAACGGCACGCTTTATTTCTACGCGGTGGTGGCATACGGCGTATCGAGCGTGCTCGTTAATGTGCTTTATCCGTGGCTCGTTAAAAAGACCGGCCGCAGGAAGCTGCAAAACATAAGCATTTATGTGGCAGTGGTGGGCTATATAGTTATAGCGCTCATGGGCTGGACGGATATATTGCCCTTCAGCGTGCCGCTGCTTTGCGCCATGCTCGTTTTAACCTCGTCCGGCCAGTCGCTTTTCTACATGGCGAGCATAATAAATATGACCAACTGCGTTGAATACAACGAATATAAATTCGGCGAGCGCAACGAGGCCGTGGTGTCCACATTGCGCCCGTTTATGGCAAAATTTGCCTCAGCAATGCACACGCTTATTGTGACGCTTGTTTTAGCCGTTTCCGGCACGTTCCTATTGAGCCAAAGCATAAGTACGCTCGAAACGCAGCGCGATTTCTTTGCACGCATGGATAGCGTGTCACAAAAGACGCAGTATATCGCCGCCTTGCAGGATTATGCCAAGGAGTTTGACTCGCTTGAGATAGGCACGGACGCATACAACGCGGCGGCGGCCTCGGTAGCCGCCAAAATAGATGCGGACGCGGTGATGTGCGATTATCAGATAGACTCGCAGTATGTTCCCGCGCTGCAGGACGCAATGGTTATTGAGCAGGTGGGAGAGGACTATATTGAGGTTGGGCGGCTTGGCGAGATAGAGCCGTCAAGCCTTGTGGAAGGCGGCAAGTACACCCTTGAGGTGGGCGATCTGCAAAGCGGAGAGGAGAGCGCGGCGAACCTTAATTTCCGCGATAAGAGCACGCTTGGCATGCGCGTTTGGATACGCGCGGCGGTTTCCATTGTGCCAATAGCGCTGCTGCTGCTCTCGCTTTATATTCAAAAGAAGAAATTCGTCATCGATGAGGAATATTACGATATGATGATGGCGGAGATAACTAAGCGGCACGAGACTGAAGATAAATAGCGCAGCCATTGGCGGCATCGCAACCCCAATGCAGCATGCGATTTTTGCAGAGCCGCCCTGAGCCGGCGGCTCGCTGCTTTACATTTAAGCAAAAGGAGGCACTTATGCCCGATATTTCATCAAAGGATAAACTTAAATCCCTCAATGGACGCGACGATTGGCGCACCTATTCCCTAGGCTTTAAGGAAATAGTATTTTCCGATGGGCCAAGCGGGCTTCGCCACCAACAGGGCGAATGCAATAATCTTGGCATAAACAACAGCCTGCCCGCCACCTGCTTCCCAACGCTTTCGGCCTTGGGCGCGACGTGGGACGAGGAGCTTGCCCGCGAGGTGGGCGAGGCGATAGGCGAGGAGTGTTTGGATCAGGGCGTGGACGTGCTCTTGGCGCCGGGCGTGAACATGAAGCGCACCCCGCTTTGCGGGCGCAATTTTGAATATTTCTCGGAAGACCCGCACCTCGCGGCGCAGCTTGGCAAGGCGTATATAAAAGGCGTGCAGTCTAAGGGAGTGGGTGCTTGCGTTAAGCACTTCGCGGTGAACAATCAGGAAAATTTCCGCATGGGCGTGAACGCGGTGGTGTCTGCGCGTGCGCTTGAGGAAGTGTATCTGGCGGCATTTCGCGAGATAGTTAAGGATGCAAGACCGTGGACGATAATGGGCGCGTATAACTGCCTAAATGGCGTTCACTGCTGCCAAAACGAATATCTGCTGACTAAAAAGCTCCGCGAGGACTGGGGCTTTGACGGCGCGGTAATATCCGATTGGTACGGCGTTTACGATATAACCGAGTCCGTAAACGCGGGGCTCGACCTTGAAATGCCGTCGGTAGGGGAGCTTAGCTATAAAAAGCTCGTGGGCGATCATCGCACGGGCAGACTAAGCGGCCGTGCGGCGGACAGGGCATATCAAAAGCTTTGCGAGCTAAGCAAAAAATGCGAGGCGAAGCACGCGAGCGCGCATGAGGCCTGCGACTATGAAGCGCATCACGAGCTTGCGCGCAGGGTGGCGGCAAAGGCGATGGTGCTTTTAAGCAACGACGGCGCGCTGCCGCTTTCACAAGATGAAAGCGTGTATTTCGCGGGCGCGCTTTTTGAAAAGCTCAATTTTCAGGGCAATGGCTCGAGCCACGTCCGCGCGACGCGGGAGGACGATATAAAAAGCTTATTGCCGTGCGCTCCGGCTCAGTCTGCTCAAAAGGCGGATAAGCTGGTGTATTTCGCGGGGCTTACCGCCGCCGAGGAGAGCGAGGGCTTTGACAGGCAAAACATATTGCTTCCCAAAAGCCAGCTCGATGAGATAGCCGCGCTAAGGCGCACAGGAAAGCCCGTTGTTATCGTGCTGGTGACGGGGTCGGCGGTTGAAATACCGCAGGCGAACGCCGTTTTGCAGGCGGGGTTTGCCGGACAGGGCGCGGGCAAGGCCATAGTGGATACGCTCTACGGCAAGGAGAACCCCGGCGGCAAGCTGGGCGAAACGTATCCATTGTGCATTGAGCACACTCCTTCATATTTATATAAAGGCGATGAAACTCGCGTTGAGTACGCGGAGGATATTTTCATAGGCTATCGCTATTATGATAAGAAAAAGCTGCCCGTGGCGTATCCGTTCGGGTTTGGGCTGAGCTATTCAAACTTCGAGCTTTCCGGCTTTGATATTTCGCGCGAGGGCGATAAGGTTTTAATCGCGTGCGAAGTGAAGAATATTTCCCAAAGGGACGGCTCGGAGGTTTTGCAGGTGTATGCGGGGCTTGGCGAGGAAAACGCTGTGCAGCCGGTAAGACAGCTCCGCTATTTTAAGCGGCTGTACATTAAAGCGGGTGAGACGCGGCATTTTTCGTGCGAGCTGCCCATGAGTGCATTTGATTATTATGACGTGGCGGCCGGAGCTTTCGCGCCCGCCCAAGGGCTTAACACGGTTGAAATAGGCACGTCGAGCCGCGATATAGCATATAGCTATTCATTTGAGCTTACCGGCCAAGCACGCAGGGTGATAACCGTTACAAGGGATACAACTATGCTTGAGCTATCGCGCTATGAGGAGCTAAACGGCTTTACAAGCGCCATTTCAAAGGCGGCGATGGGCGTGTTAGGCGGCAATGAGCAGGGCAAAAGCGAGCTTGCGGGCGAATTGAGTTATGTGACGCTGAGAAACCTCGTGCAATACAGCAAAGGGCAGATGAGCTTCGGGCAGCTGGATATGCTTATAGGCGTTATAAACAATGTCGTTTCGGCAACGGGCGTAAAGCGCAAGCTGGCCGCCAAGGAGCTTGAGGTATTTGAAAATATGATAAAGAAGCTGATGGGGTAAAAATGCGCAAATCGCCGGAGGCGATTAGCGCTTGCATGCGCAAACCGCTTCGCGGTTAGCGCTTGGAACGCTTCGCGTTCTCCGTGCGCAAACCGGCATTCCTGCTGTAGGGGACGGTCTTGACCGTCCCGCCGTGAGGACGCCCCCAACCCCTGTAAAATCCGGCGGGACGTCGAGGACGCCGTCCCCTACGAGTATGGGGCGACTGTACTGGCGAGTCGTTATGATTAACCGTGCGCTCGCCGTCCCCTACGGGTATGGGGCGGCTGTAGGGGACGGTCTTGACCGTCCCGCCGTGAGGACGCAAACGCGCTCACCTCCGTCGTCGCTTCTCAATAATTTCACACGAGTGTGCAGCTTGCATGTTGAAATAGTGAAAAAAATAGTATATGATAGAAACATCTAATCTGTGGAGAGGGGAATAGGCTATGGGTCTTTTAAAAGCTGGCGTAGGCGCTTTAGGCGGCGTGCTTGCCGATCAATGGAGAGAGTATTTTTATTGCGAGGCTATGGTAGCAGACGTGCTCGCGTGCAAGGGGCAAAAGCGCACGAGCGACAGACGTTCCACCAACACCAAGGCGGAGTCCAACATAATATCAAATGGCTCTATAGTTGCCGTGAACGATGGCCAGTGCATGATGATAGTTGACAACGGCGCTATAGCCGAATTTTGCGCTGAACCGGGCGAATTTGTGTGGGATAGCTCCACCGAACCCACCATGCTTTACGGCGGCTTCGGCAAAGGGCTCAAGGGCTCTTGGGAAACGCTTAAAAAGCGCTTCACCTTCGGCGGCGACACGGGCAAGGATCAGCGCGTGTATTTCTTCAACACAAAAGAGATTATAGGCAATAAATACGGCACGGCCAATCCCGTCCCGTTCCGCGTGGTGGATAATAATATTGGCCTCGATATGGATATAGGCATAAAATGCTTTGGCGAATATTCCTATAAAATAACCGATCCCATGCTTTTTTATAAAAATGTATGCGGCAACGTTGAGAGCGATTATGTGCGCGAGAGTATTGACAGCCAGCTCAAGAGCGAGCTTCTTACCGCGCTTCAGCCCGCATTTGCAAGAATAAGCGAAATGGGCATCAGATATTCCGCGCTTCCCGGCCACACCACTGAGCTTGCCGATGCGCTCAACGAAGTGCTTTCAAAAAAATGGACAATGCTTCGCGGCGTGAGCGTCGTTTCCTTTGGCGTGAACTCCGTTTCCGCTAACGAGGAGGACGAAAACACCATCAAGGAGCTTCAAAAGAGCGCCGTGTTCCGCAATCCCAATATGGCGGCGGCGCATCTCGTGGGCGCTCAGGCGGAGGCTATGAAGTCCGCCGCGGCGAACGAAGGCTCAGGCGCGTTCATGGCCTTTGCGGGCATGAATATGGCGCAGAACGCGGGCGGCATGAACGCTCAAAACTTATATCAAATGGGTCAAAATCAGCAGCAGACGCCCGACAAGTCCGCCGCGGCAGCCAAGGACGGCTGGAAATGCGCGTGCGGCGCTGTGAACACGGGCAAATTCTGCGCCGAGTGCGGCAAGCCTCAGCCCGCGCCGGCAGCAGGCTGGCAGTGCGCGTGCGGCGCTGTGAACAAGGGCAAGTTCTGCGCGGAGTGCGGCAAGCCCAAGCCCGCCGCCGAGCCGCTTTACAAATGCGATAAATGCGGCTGGGAACCCAAAGACCCCAAGAATCCGCCCAAATTCTGCCCCGAGTGCGGCGATCCCTTCGACGAGAGCGACATAAAGTAAAGCATATATTTTTTGAGCGCGGCCGCAAAATGACGGTCGCGCTCACGATACTTTATTTATGGGGGGCTATATGGATATTTCAAATCCGCATCTTATATGTATGGGCTGCATGGA
>CAZUUR010000040.1:0-10902 GCA_964622815.1 uncultured Oscillospiraceae bacterium
CTTCTCGGTGGAGAAATGCTTTGATAACCTCCTAAAAGCGCAGGAGCTTCTTGAAAAAGAAGGCTCGGTGCGCGGCCAAATACACAGATTTATGCTTGTGGCTCAAAAGTAAGCAAAAGCTTAACCTTCGTGGGCCACTTTTCACAACTCTATCCAATACCTTCTGGTGGTTATTCTTTTCCCGCCGATAGTATTTTCTATCTTATCCTGCAAAACCCCGCCGTTCTTTTCAATAACGCGGGCGGAGGCGATGTTTTCATCGTTGCAGGTGACGAGTGCGCGGCTAAGCCCCACGGTATCCCTTGCATATTCAAGGGTCATGGCGAGCATGCTTGTTGCAAAGCCGCAGTTCCAGCGCGAATAGCGCACGGCGTAGCCTATGTTGCCGCCAAATCGCATGAGCGCGTCCGTAAGCGCGTGCCTAATTGAGATTTCGCCTATAAATCCATCGTCATCAACAAGCCACAGATATGTGGCCGCAACATAGCCCTTAGGCAGGTTAACGCCGTCTTTAAGATTCTTTATTCTTTCAAAAAGGTTATCGCCGCCAAGAAAATTAGCCGCATCAAGGCCGTGGGCGCGATATTCCTCTATCGCGCCCATATAGGAAATTAAGTATTGTTCATTTGGATATATAAGCTTCATTTTTTTAGTCCGCATCGAGCGGCGCGAGGCGATAGCTAAGCACAAATCTTGAGGTGGGGCAGAGCGAATAGAATGTGGATTTCACACGCTCCATTACCTTGCGTCCGATGTCGAAGTTGACGCTTGAGAGCAATATGGCAAATTGCGCGGGGCTATAGCGCGAAATGGTATCACCCTTTCTCAATGCCTGTAAAAGCGTTGAAAGCAACTGGCGCATGAGCTTATCGAGCATGAGATTATCGTATTTCTGCCCGTTAACAGGGCTTACCGTAACTAAAACCAGCAGCATCGAATTGCCAAGCCGCTTTAAATTGCGCATTTGCAGCCGGTAAATATCCTTAAATATGGCATATTCACACACGAAAGCGCCTTTTGCGTCGTCGCCCTCTAAAAGATCGTTGCAGATCTCGCGTATGTCCGCCTCGCTCGTGCGCTCGGTGCGAATAAGCGTTTTGTAAAATGATAAAATCTCCTCTGAAGGGCGAAGACCCAGATATGTGTAGTGCATATCGGTCGTTAGCTCATATTGATCCATAGCCTCTTTGTTTTTGCCAAGCTTCATAAGCGCGGTCATAAGCTCAAGATTGAGCTTGCTGTCGAGCGGGTCAATATCGAGCGCCTTACGGCAGACCTTTACTATTTCCGCATACTCCTCGTTTTGGGCTAGAAGCTGCGTATGCATGTAAACGGAGCTTAAATAAAGATTATGGTAATACATGCTCTTTGCCATTGCCCATGATTCACTTGCCATAGGCGCTAAAAGATTGCCTGTATAAAGCTGCTGTATCTTATCAACCATGCGCTTTGTGGAAAGATCGCATTTGCTCTGCTTGGATATTACCTCGCAAAGCTCCTCAAATTCAAATATATCCACATTGCACGGCATTTCTGTGTTCCACATGTATGCGCCGTTGCGCGTGACTATCGCATTTGGAAGGCCAAAATCGAGCAGCGTCTTTCTAAGCCTGCTCACAAGCGTTTTAAGCGCGCTTTCAGGGTTGGCATTGTCGTCGCCCGGCCAAAGCTGCTCGAAAAGCTCGGTTATTGAAAGCGCTTTATTACGGTTTACTATAAGATAGGATAAAAGCGAAAGCTTCTTTTTTGATCCGCCAAACTGGGGAATAATATCCTCCCCATCAACTATGATGCGAAAGTCGCCCAATAAAAAAATCTCGACGTTTTTCATGCTGCCACCTATAATTCAGTTTGTTACATAGTATGATAACATTGTAACTCAAACTTGGCAAGCAAAAAAGGTGAGCGCCTGAAATAAAGGCAGCTCACGGCGATGTGTGCGTTACATGCGAGTGGGCAGCAGCGCTGTGCCGTGCTCTGTGCTAATAAACGCCGTGTCAACGCCGTATAGCTTTTTAACAAGCTGAGCGTTCAGCACGTCATTGGGCGAGCCCAAGGCTAATATGCGCCCGTTTGTGAGCGCGAGCACAGCGTCCGAAAAATTGAGCGCGGTTATGGGGTCGTGAGTTGAGATAATTATGCAAAAGCCCTCGTGAGCAAGCGAACTTACAAGCTCTAGCACGCGGAGCTGATTGCCGTAATCAAGGCTTGCGGTTGGCTCGTCCATAATGAGCGTGCGCGATTTTTGCATTAACGCGCGAGCTATCAAAACAAGCTGCCGCTCGCCTCCTGAGAGCAGATTAAAGCTTCTTTGCGCCAAAGCTTCCGCGCCCACTCGCTCAAGCGCGGCCAAGGCCTCGCCCTCGTCCGCCTTCTTGGGCTGAGAAAACATAGAAATTTTGTGCGCCGCCCCCATGAGCACCATCTCAAGCACCGTATATGAAAATGCGTCCTGATGATTTTGAGGTATATACGCTATGCGCCTTGCTATCTCACGCTGGGAGAGTGTGTGCGCGGCTTCGCCGTCTATTTTTATTTCACCCTTATAATCCCGTATAAGCCCAAGCATGCACTTAAAGAGCGTGCTTTTACCAACGCCGTTTGGCCCCAATACGCTCATGAGCGCCCCGTCGTTTATGCAAAAGCTCACATCGTGCAAAACGCTCCTGTCGCGATAACCGGCGCTAAGCCCCAAAACCTCTATGCTCATAAGGCCTTATTCCTCCTGGTCATAAGATAAATGAAGAATGGCGCGCCCACGAACGCTGTGAGTATGCCTATTGGAATCTCCACCGCCAAAAGATTGCGCGATACATCGTCCACGATAAGCATGAACGCTGCGCCAAGCACCATGCACATTGGCATAAGAAGCTTATAATCGCTGCCAACAAGCTTTCTTGAAAGATGCGGCATCACAAGCCCCACCCAGCCTATCATGCCGCTTATCGCAACGCTCGCGGCCGTCGCTAGCGTTGCACAGATAATTATGATAAAGCGTATAAGGCTCACGTTAACGCCTAAGGCCTTTGCTTCGTCATCGCCTAAGGTGATGAGGTTTATCTGCCATCTAAGGCAGAAAAGCGTTGCAACGCCTAAAAGCATGGGCAATGCCGCCAAAGCCACATCGCTCATTTTTGTGCCTGAAAGGCTGCCCATTAGCCAATAGGTTATTGCGGGCAGTTGATTGGCCGGGTCTGCAACAAGCTTTATATAGCTTGTGCCCGCCGAAAAGAGCGAGCTTATCATTATGCCGGCAAGTATGAGATTCATCGTTGGCAGTCCCGGAGCGCGGCTTCCGATTAGATACACTGCCGCAACAGTTATTAGGCTTGCCGCAAATGCGAACACAGTTATCATATAAGCGGGCATGCCCAAAAGAATTGCTGTCGCCGCGCCGAACGCCGCCCCGTTTGACGCGCCCAAAATATCAGGCGAGGCCATTGGATTTTGAAATACGCCCTGATACGCCGCGCCCGATACGCTAAGGCAGCAGCCCACCATGCACGCAAGCAGTATTCGCGGGAGGCGAATGTTTATAACAACGGTTTCCATCTCATTCGTCCATGTTTGGGCGATGGGGAATATGCGCCCCAAAAGTATTTTAACAAGCTCGCCAAGCGGCACGCCATAGCGCCCTAGCGTGAACGATAATAAAAACACTGCCAAAAGCGCGGCCGCTGCAATGCCTATTAGCGATACGCCGCGCTTTGACGAGATAATTATTTTTTTGCTGTTTTTTGCCGATTTCACGCAAAATTCTTCCCTTCACTATAGAAAATGAGTATACCATGCGTTCGGTAAATCAACAAGTCAATTCGCCATTGCCGAATAATTCTGATTATTTAAAGCATGCCGCGCATTTTCCAACAGTTTCAAAGCGTGTCTTAGTCAAAGCAAAGCATAATAAGCTTAAAAGATTAGGACGGTAAAAAATGATGACGATACTTATATGGGCGATAGCGCAGATAGCTGTGCTTGGGATAATGTATTTTATAATGAGAGGCAGGACGCCGCGCGCCGCGCCATCGGGCGAGGTGAAGCGAAGCAGCGCCTCGCGCGGGGATACTTGCGAGCTTATCGAGCTAAAAAAGCTGCGCGCGCGAAAGCTTAATATGCCGCTGAGCGAAAAGGCGCGGCCAAAGCGCATGGAGGACGTAATAGGGCAGGAGGACGGTATACGCGCGCTACGAGCCGCCATGTGCGGGCCAAACCCGCAGCATGTTTTGATATATGGCCCTCCGGGCATAGGCAAAACCTGCGCGGCGCGGCTTGTGCTTGAGGAAGCAAAGCGCTGCGCCGATTCCCCGTTTGACGAGAAATCACGCTTCGTTGAGATGGACGCCACCTGTGTGCGCTTTGATGAAAGAGCCATCGCAGGCCCGCTTTTAGGCTCTGTTCACGACCCTATTTATCAGGGTGCGGGCGTTTTAGGTGCGCAGGGGATACCGCAGCCCAAGCCCGGCGCTGTTACAAAAGCGCATTGCGGAGTGCTTTTTTTGGACGAAATAGGCGAATTGCACCCAATACAGCTAAATAAGCTTTTAAAGGTGCTTGAGGACAGGCGCGTTTTTCTTGAAAGTGCCTACTATTCGCCGGATAACACGCATATTCCGCAGCATATACATGATATTTTTCAAAATGGCCTGCCCGCGGACTTTAGGCTTATTGGCGCTACCACGAGAAGCCCGGAGGAAATGCCGCCCGCGCTAAGATCAAGGTGTGTGGAGCTATTCTTTAGCCCGCTTGGGCAAAAGGAGCTTGAAAAAATAACGCTGGGCGCGCTTGAGCGCTTGGGCCTTTGTATGGATAGCGAATGCGTGGCGCTGAGTGCGAGCTATTGCGCATCCGGCCGCGATGCGGTGAATATAGTGCAGCTTGCGGGTGGTGCGGCGCATTCGCAGGGGCGAAACGAGATATTGCAAAGCGATATTTTATGGGTAGCAAAAACCTGCCGCCACGCCAAGCGCGTGCCGAATAGAATGCCAGATGTGCCGCTGCCGGGCGTTTGCGTGGGGCTTGGTGTGGCTGGCGCAAGCATGCAGGGCGTGATAATTGAGATAGAGTGCATTGCTACAAAAACCGAGACAGGCAGGGGTAAGCTCACCTTGGGCGGCATGGTGGAGGAGGAAGCGCTTGAAACTCGCGGTCGCAAGCTTGTGAGAAAAGGTACTGCGCTGGTTTCGGCGGAAAACGTGCTTGAGGCTTTCCGCCGCCGATTTAATGTTGAGTGCGGCAATTATGACATTCGCTTTAATGTCCCGGGCGGCATGCCGCTCGACGGCCCGAGCGCGGGCATAGCGCTGTGCGTGGCGCTGATGAGCGCGCTCACGGGTGTTGCGCCCAAGGAAAAGCTTGCGCTGACCGGCGAGGTTACGGCTAAGGGCGAGGTGCGACCGGTGGGCGGAGTGCGCGAGAAACTTACGGCGGCTGTTGAGGCGGGCGCGGAGCTGGTGATAATCCCCAAGGCTAATCACGACGTTACGTTCAATTCATTAGGCGCGGAAATAATCGAAGCGGAGGATATTTCGCTCGTCATGCGTGCGGCGTTTAATATTTCCGGCGAAAACGCCACCCCTGAGCTTCTTGTGGCCGCCGCGCTGTCAGCCTAAGGCTGACGCGCTGCCCGCCATGTACGCGCAGATAAGATATGCGTCGAGCATATCAACGCAAAGATCCACGTTTACATCTGCGCGCTCAAGCGCTTCAGGTGAAAGCGTAACGCGCCCCAATTTATATTGGCAGATAATCAGTGCATCTAAGACGGTCACGCTGCCATCGTCATTTACATCGCCTCGGCCGGACAGTGGTTTTACCGTGAACGTTTTATATATCCATAGATCGTTTATGGCAAGCTTCGCGGCGTACTCGCCGTTGACGGAGCTATCGTAGGGCGTTTCATCAAGCCATGTCCACTCCTGTGATATTTGTGACGGCGCGTAGCCGCCATATAGCGCGGTGGGCGTTTCAAACTCAGCGCCTATCGTGTTCGTGCCTACTTCAACGCCGCTTATCCGGTTGCCTGCGAGCATTTCAAGCGTGTCTTTTTGAGAATAGCCTAGCTTATACCATAGTTCAATTATATCCGCCGTTACGATACCGGCGGTTTTTTGGTCGTTACCATCAGTAAACGCGCGCTGATAAATAATATTGTCGCTGACGGTGGCGGCGTGAACGCTGTTGCCCGTCCATGGGTGGCTGGGAGCTTCACCTGCCAAAAAGCCGCAGACGGCAATGCCTGTGCGTGCGGTTATGCTGTTGCCGCTCACAGTAACGCCGCTTAGCGAGCAGTTCATATCGCCAAGATGCGTATTAGCGCCCTCGCCAGGAGTGGGCATGCACGCGCCTGTCACTGCTATGCCTATATCGACTATGGGCCAAGAGTTCCAATTTTTAGTGGAGATAGTGTTGTTTAATACTTCAACGTCCCATAGCGCCATACCTTTTGCGTAATCACCCGCCGCGCCGGATACGATTATTCCGTTTGGAAAGCCGGAAACGTCGTTTGAAAGTATGTGAATATCGCTCATTGTGCCGCTGTAAAGGGGATAATCGTCCAAAACATGTCCGTGCTGCGAAATATACGAAGCGCAAACCAGTATGCCCGCATCAAATAAATTTGTGACATTGCTAAACACCTCGTTATTTGAAAAGGTAACGTTCGTGAGCGAATTATCCTTGCATTCGCCGCTGTCGGTGTTGCCGAAGTAATTGCTTATGCGCGCGCCGCATGGGGAGTTTATTTTATTGTTGTAAATATTTATATTGTACATAGCGTTGTTTTTGCCGCATTGCTCTCCAACCTCCGTTTTAACGTTATACACCTGAAATTCACGTTCCGAGCCAAGCTGAAAATCGTTGTGGTGGACGCTGACGTTGCGTAAAATATTGTTGTCGGTGTGCTCCATGCCGGAAGTAATGTGTTGATTGTATTCCTTGCCTTCCTCGTAGGTGTCGGATACAGCCACATTGCTAATGCCTACTGTAGAGTGCATATTTGCTTCTTCTCCGGTTATGCGGGATACGTTGTGGCGTATTTCCACATTTTCGGTGAGGTTATTGCTGTTGCCAAGATTGGCGCAGCTGATACTGATTATATTTTCGTATGTTTGCTTTGCCGATTCGGTCATGGTGAAGCTGTTGCCGGAGATTAGCACGTTTCTTAAAATGTTATACTCACAATAGGCAATATTTGGGTAGCCCCCCTCACCGTCTTGCGCCACACCGAACACATACCATGTGTGCGCGTCGCCGGCGAGCATACCTATGCCTCCGTCAACAAATGTGTTGCCGCATAATAAGTATCCATCTAATTTATTATAATCTTCATCGCCCGCGCCCACAAAGGAAAAGCAGCCTGTGCGCGTAAAGCTGTTTCCTGCATAGACGAGGTTAGCGAAGCTGGCCGTGCGGTCGCCGCCGTAACTTACGCCCGCATTGCCGTAAGCGCCGCATGGAGAAACGCCTGTGCCGGAGCAATCCGTAAAGGAACAGTCTAGTATATATACGTTCTTAACGTCATATTTTTGTGAATTATCATTGGGAGGACGCAGTCCCAGCGCGTTTTGGGTATTATTGGCGGCGTTGAAAGATAAGCCGATTATACGCACATCTGAAACGAGTATGTTAAGCGCGCAGCGCCAGGATTCAGAGTTCCTCGCAATTTGCACGTGCCCTTCGCCGTTTATCGTGAAGCGGCCGCGTTTTTCCAGGGCAAGGCTTTCATCATATATATAAGCCTGCGTCATGCCCTCCGCAAAATTTATCACATACCAAGCGTCTGTTGCGTCGTTCATCACGTCGTTTACAGCCGTTTCAAGCGAATATGCGTCAGTCACGGTGACATATTTAACGTTTTCTGCCGCATCGGCGGGAAATAGCTCCGGCGTGAGCGTGGCGCTCACGGTTGCTGCGCCGGTGAGCGTATCTGTATAGGTGGCGTAGCCGGGCAGCGAAACGCTTACGGTGTGCGCCGCTTCGGAAACATTTGCTGCAAATGGCGTTACGCCCGCGAGCGTACCGTCTATATATACGTCCGCACCCGAAATATTGCAGCTAACGGTGAGCGTGCCTGCCTGTGCCGACGCGGCTGCGGGGAATATGCCGCATATAAAAGCCGCTATGAGTATTATAGCCGCCAGTTTTTTCATAAGTACGCCTCCTAGTATGAGCTGAATATATTCTATCAAACACAAACACAAATGTGGTGTGCTCGCTGCACACTTTGCATATTTATTTGCCAATGCTATAATCATTATAGTTGTTCAAGGAGGCTGACGCATGATAATTGTGAATATTTATTATACCGGCAAAAACGGCGATGCCCAAAAATTCGCAATGGAGATGGAGCAAAGCGGAACGGCCGCCGCTATCCGCGCTCAGGAGGGGAATAAAAAAGCGGGCGAACACAGCCCGCCCGTAATACTTCTTCACATTTTTTGTATGGCCTTTTTTATGGCTTCAAAGCTTTCAACCGATAAATCATGCTCAAGCATGCACGCGTCGCGCTCGGCCGTATCAGCGGCAACGCCGAGGGAGATGAGCCAGCCGCTCAAAAGCTTATGCCGCTCGTATGTGCGCTCGGCTATGGCGCGGCCTTTTTCGGTCAGCGTGATAGCACCGCTTTGAGCCATGATTATGCAGCCGCTTTCGCGCAGGTTTTTCATTGCCACGCTAACGCTTGGCTTGCTGAAATTAAGCTCGTGCGCCACATCTATAGAGCGCACCTCCACAAGCCTTTGCGATAGCATGAGTATGCTTTCAAGATAATTTTCGGCCGATTCGTTAACGTGCATTTAATTCACCTTTTATCGCACAGGACTCCTCCTGCGCTATAACCCTAAAATTCTTAAATATGCCTCCAGCGCGTAGAGCAGCGCTTCCTCATCGAACATGAGCGTGTCGGTGTGCAGCGCGGTGGTGTCGCCAATGCCAAGGAACAGGAAAAGCCCGCGCGTGTGGAGCTGATATTCCGAAAAATCCTCACTTATGGACTGCCGCGCAATGTTATGTGCGGCTGAGCCTATGAGCGTTGAAAATTCGCTCGCAAGCTGCGCATCGTTATCCACGCAGGGATAAAATTGCTTGGGAATGAACTCCGTCCTTGTGTGAAAGGCCTCGTCCATGCCGTGAAGCATTTCCCGCACATGCCTGTCGAGTATCTGACGAAGCTCGTTTGAATACGCGCGCAGCGTGCATTCCATAACAACGCTTTCACATATTATATTACGTCTGTTCCCGCCATGTATAGTGCCTATCGTAAAAACAAGGCCGTCGCTTGGCGCGGCTATGCGCGAGACGAGCGTCTGCAATATGTTTATAAGCTCCGCTGCCGCCACTATTGCATCGCTGCCGTTTTCAGGGTGCGCCGCGTGCGCGCTTCGCCCGTGAACCCATATATCAAAATTGTCCGATATGGCCGTGGCCGTGCCGGGGCATATACCTATGCTGCCCACGGGTATGCCCGGAGTAACATGCAGCCCGTATATCCTGTCTACATGCGGGTTTTCAAGCACGCCGCCTTCAACCATCTTTTTTGCGCCGCTCAAGCCCTCCTCGCCGGGCTGAAATATTATTACCACGTCCTCTTTAAGACAAGCTCGCGCCTGGCTTACGAGCTTTGCAAGCATCAGCGCTACCGAGGCGTGCGCGTCGTGACCGCATGCGTGCATGAAGCCCTTGTGCTCCGAAGCGAAATCAACTCCAGTGCATTCCTCCATTTCAAGCGCGTCAATATCCGCCCTAAACGCCGTCGTGCGTCCTAATGAATTGTTCTTTGCCCGAAATACCGCCTTTATCCCCGTTGGCGCTATTTTTTCAAGCGAGTCGGGCGCGAGCGAGCTAAGATAATTAAATATGTATTCCTGCGTTTTGTATTCTTCGAGCCCTCGCTCGGGAATTCTGTGCAGCGAGCGTCTCATGACCCCTAATTCATCTAGAGTCGCAAGCACCTTCTTGCGCAATTCCATAAATTACCCCCAATAAAATTCTCTATGCATACCACGCATATTCAAAGCTCAACCATTATACACTAATCCTGCGCGCAAGGCATGGAATTTTCGTTAATATAACATATTAAAACGCGTAATTCGTCATTTTCCTCGCGCCATAACGGGAACGCAACGGTTAACAAAATTGCAATAATATTTTTTTAAAAATACTATTGACAATGGATATTATACGCTGTATAGTATTGGCATAAAGAAGATATTGCATGTGAGTGCAATAAAGCAACCAAGGGAAATAAACTTTAGGAGGTTTTAGATATGGAAAACTTTGGTTATGTAAGAAGGTTTGAGAACGCTGTATCACCGATGCAGATGGATTTACTTTTGAGCAAGGCCGCCGGTGAGCCCCGTCATTGCGAATATGACAGGTTCATGAGGAAGCAGAACAAGGAGAACGCCAAGCTTGGCATTATCACCAAAATACTGTTGACGCTAAATATTATATAAACTATAATAATAGCGAGGTGATTATAATGCCGTTCCAACTTGGAGCAACCCTGTTAGATGCTTGCGTGCTGGCAGTTCTGGAAAAGGGAGACACATACGGCTATGTGCTGACCCAAAGCATAAAAGAGACTGCGGAAATTTCCGAGTCCACGCTTTATCCGGTGCTCAGACGCTTGCAGAAGGACAATATGCTAACGACCTACGACGTACCGTATTCGGGACGATTAAGAAGATATTATGCCATAACAGACGGTGGTCGTAGGGCGCTTGGCACCTACCGTGAAGACTGGTCGAAGCACAGAATGATGGTCGAAAAAATATTATTCGGAGGAGAGCAGTAATGGACAGGCAGGAGTTTTTTAGGCGGCTTGAGCGTGGGCTTAGCACATTGCCTTATGGTGAGCGCGAATCGGCGCTTAGGTATTATGAGGAATATTTTGACGATGCTGGC
>CAZUUR010000041.1:0-10892 GCA_964622815.1 uncultured Oscillospiraceae bacterium
GCGCATCGTGCGCGCTCATGCGAAGTCTGATAGTGGATTTCATTGCCATTTTAATTTCCTCCATTGATTTAATTTAAAACGCGCTATAAGGCATACTTTTAAAGCAAACCAAATAGCGCATCATCCGACAAAACAAGCTATCACAAGCGCAATTATACGCGCTTTATGATAGCTCTCCATCTCTATATAAAGATGACAGTCGTGCCGCGCTGAGCGCCACGCCCAAGTGGAAATGTGCGGGAACATCTCCGCTTTCGGCGAAAAACACATTTACATTGCGGCGATGACTCCCTATGTCCATTGTGCCGCGCGCTACCTTGCTTTTCGCTCCTCTATTCAACAATATTCTCTTTTATTACATTTTATATTACACAAAACAACTCTGTCAATAAGAGTTCTCCATATCTGCAATAAATTTAATGTCCGTTAATAATAATTTGCAGATGTTGAGCGCGTCCTTTGGCGGCGGTGCGTCCTTAGCGGCTACGCTAAGACCGTAATCCATATACGAGGCTATCACGCTAAGCGCATTTTCGCCTGCACCGATGCGCCGTGCAGCCTCGTCTATATCCACGTTTTTAAGCCCGGCTATCTGATAATGAGCGCGCGCAAAATCAGCTGCGCCCTCATAATGAGTGGCGAGCACGCTTATGCCCTGCCTTTGGCTGAGCCGTTTAACAAGCGTGCGCACTAACCGCGCACCCTCCTCCGGATTTGTGCCGCGGGCAAATTCATCCATAATAATTAGCGGGTAGATCGCCTTTGAGGAAAGTATCCTATCAAGGCGCATAACGTCCGCGCCAAAGCTTGAAAGTCCGCGCGCGGCGTCTGCCGCGTCGTCCGCCGCGATGTACACGGCATCAAAAAGCGGAAGCGCCGCCCGTTTTGCCGTTGGCAGCATGCCGCACTGGCACATAAGCGCCATTAACGCAAGCGTTTTCATAGCAACGCTCTTGCCGCCCATATTCGCGCCTGTTATCACCGTTGCGCCGCAATCAAGCTCCAATGAAACCGGCGTAAATGCGCGAGGCATGGAGCGCGCGGCCAATTCGTCCGCCACCATGGGGTTTAGCATATCCAGTAGCTCAACTTCGCTTTGAGTGAGCTTTGGCTCAACTCCGCCATAGCGCTTTGCAAGCTTCGCGCGCGCAAGCGCGAAATCAAGCTCGCCAAGCTTATCCGCGGCGGCAAGCAGCGCGTTTTTATGCTCCATAAGCCTTTGGCACATTTCATCGCGCACGGCGGCGTTGGCGTTTTCTTCATCGGCGACCGCCTTTGCGCGCAATGCTGAAAAACGCGCTTTTTCATCGCCCGAAGCGGCGGCAAGCAGCCCTGCGTCCGCCTCACGCTTGCGCTGACGGGCGCTTTTGAGCGCGCAGCTTCGGCTGTCGTCTATATAAAAGGTCTGCATGCGATCGCGATTGGGATCGATAATATTGAGCGCGTCCGTAAGCGGCGCTACATTAAGCGTGTCCAGCGACGGCGAAAAAAGCTCTGACGTTGCCTTTGAAATAAGCTCTAGCTGCAAAAGAAAGCGTTTTAGCTCAAAAAATTCTATCTCGCTTAGCGTAACCGCGCCAATGCGCCGCATTGAATTGCGTATGTCCCTAAGCGGCATAAGAAGCCTGTCAAGCCGGGCGCAGGAATCGGGCGAGGCCAAAATGAGCTCCCGCAAGGCCGCTATGAGCGCGTGCTCCTTTTTTAACGCCTCCGCCTCGGACGGCGAATAAAAGCGCATATCGCTAACGCGCTCCCTGCCATATGGCGACTGCGTGTCAAGCGCGTTTTTAACATATATGAAGCCTATGCTCTCAAGATCCTTATATTCGGGCAGTATCATATTCCCTCCAACACATTTATAACCGGCAGCGGAATCGCCTCTTGCATGCGTTTTTTAAGCTCCGCGCCGTCCATACCCGCGCCGTAAGCGGAAAATGGGTTCACCGCCACCGCGATAAGGTTTATGGGGCTGCTGACTTCTATATTTATTTCGCGGCGCTTTAGCGCGGCGTAGGTATCGGGGGAAAAAAGCAGCTTTGTGGCGTCAGCGGCCACGAGCGTGAGCCCTGAAAGCTTGCGGCTCGACACTGTAAGCGGCTTTAAGCGCGCGTCTGTAAGCGCACCGGGCGAAGCTATGGCGGCTATTTTTTCAAGCGAGTCCGAAAGCGCCCTTTCATCAAGCTCGACTGTATCGCCCTGCCTGGTTTTTGCACGGATTGCGGCTTGAGGCAAGGGCGATGCATCAAAATACGATTGCTTTTTGAGCGAAAAAAGCTCCGCAATGTGGCGAGTCTCATCAACAAGCTTATCAATATCAGGTCCAAGCGACGCGCCCGCGCAGAGTATAGAGGCTTCCGTAAGCAGCGGACACGAAAGCGATTTACGGCTTATGGCGCCATCTATTGCTATGCGCGTTGCCCCGAGGGCAAAAAACGCGTCCATAATGCCGAAAAGCTGCTTTGTCATGGAAGGGCCGGCTATATCCACATAGCCCGCGCTTCTCGCGCGCACAAGCACTACCTCGCCTACCGGCGTTGTGATGCCCGTTGAACCAAGAATTTCACGCGAAATATCGCAGCGCGGCAGCATTTGTGCGGCTGTGGCCACAAGCGTGCCCTCGCGCACGAAAACGGCGGGCTTTTTTGTGCCTGTCACAACGTCTACGCTCTCACCGTCGCGACCGACGGAGGTGAGCGCCAACGTTTCACATGGTTCAAGCTCGCTAATAAAGCGGTTCAAAACGGTGGTTTTGCCCGCATTTTTGCATATTCCGATTACGGAGAGCGATTTAAGCCCTTCCATAAGCTCAAGTATCAATGCGCACCTCTACAACAACGTGCGCGCACGTATTTACAATGCGCACAACACACTTCTTGGGCATGTTAAACAAATATAGCGGCATGTTACCACTCGACCCTGCATTTAAGCCGGCCAGTTTTTCACATATTGGCCCTGCACCAGTCTATAACGGGCTGCAAATTTTCCATGCTCACCCTGTTTCCGCCATTTTGCATCAGATCAAGCATATCATTTTCATCAGGCGTCCTATCGGTCTTTTCAGCAAGCTTTTTACCGACGGTTCTGGCCATAGTGCTCATCATGAAGCGATATATGCCCTTTAGCTTTTTCATTTCAAAGCCGCCCTGCAATGTGAAGGCTTTTTTTCCTTCAAGCTTGTTGGTCTTTATCACATCATCAAGCTGCATGCCTCCCTTTGCCATGCCAACTCCGCACACAGCCTTTATGTTATAGCGCTTTTGCGCCTTTTTATATCCGTTTACGCCGCTGGCGCATATCCAGCCCATATATATAACGCTTGCGCCGCTATTGACCGCTTCGGCATGCTTGAGTGAATACGCGGGCAAGCCCGTGACTTCTGAGAGCATTTTTGCATATTGCTCGGTGAAACCGGTGTTTGATGAATAAATTATAGCTTCCATATCTTTTTCCTTTTCATTTAGTATAGAATGATTATAGCATGACATGTATCATATATAAAGCAAAAAAATGCGGTGATTTCCGAATTTTTGACCGGTTTACCTGTCTTTGTTTTGAATATAGTGCTCACTAATGCTTATAAATGATTTTTCACTTAGCTCATGTTCTAGCTTGCACGCGTCGGCATCGGCGGTCGCTTCGTCAACACCCACGCTCATTAACACCGCCTTTATGAGCTCATGTCTCTTGAATATGCATCGGGCTACCTCAAGGCCGCTTTTCGTTAATGTGATGCTCCCGTCTGCCGCCATTTCGATATGCCCGGTTTCCTTGAGACGCTTGGTTGAATAGCTTACGCTCGGCTTTGTTACATTGAGCGCTGTGGCTATATCAACACTGCGCACTATTTCTTTTTTTCGCGCAGTCTAAGCACTGTTTCCAGATAGTCCTCGGACGCTCTAGGTAATTTCATTCAACACCTCCAAGGTTATTTCGTATATTTTAACATATTTAGACATGTAATAACAATACATTTATCTAAATTGATAATGTGCCCGCAGAAAACATTACGTTTAATCGTTACAAAACAGTATTTTTTGTGTGAATATTTTTCTTCACTCACATGGTTGCCCGTCTTTTACAGGCAATATGCCGGCTTAGTTTAAATTCAGCTTCGCGCTATAAATATCCATAAGGCGCGCTATAATGAAGCCTGCCGCAAAGCAAGCAGCTAAGATAAGCGCGTCCAAGACCGATGCGAACGAAGTGGGGATTATAAGCAGCGTCGCCGCCGTAACAACGCCAAGGATAGTGCGCGACATTACGCAGAAATGCTTTTCATATAATGCGCTTACAAGGCGCGAGGTACATGCTATGGTGGCCACAAGCCCCACGAGCAGCGGCAGCATGACGGCAAAATCCAAATTGGCTATGCCGGTTGTCATAGGTTGATACAAGCCGAGAAAAATAAGGAGCGACGATGAGCTAAGACCCGGAATAACCAGGCTTAGCCCCCATGTTGCGCCGCAGAAGAAATACCAAAAAATATTTGGCGTTATCGCATTTGACGCGCCCGTGCTCAAATACGACAGCAGCACATATACCACCACAAGGCTCACCGTAAAACCAATAAAGCCCTTATCCTCCCCGCTCCCTGCCGAGCTTTTAAAAAGCTGAGGAAGCGTGCCGCAAATAAGCCCCGCAAAAAGCGATATTGCTATATTTGATGAAGTTTCAAATAACAGCTCAACGGCTCGCGCAAGAAGCACGAAGCCTATAAGCCAGCCTATGATAAATGGAATAAACAGCTTATAATAGGTTTTAAACGAGCGTATTGGGTGCGAGAGCAAAGCCATAAGCGGCCTGTAAATGCCAAAAACAACAAGCAGCACTCCGCCGCTCACACCCGGCAGAATTGCGCCAGTGCCAACTACCGCGCCCTTAACGGCACAAATAACAAAATCAATAACGCGCCTTGGCACATTGTTTTCGGGCTTATTTTGATTATCCATATTCAAGCTAACCTTTCATAATGCTGTATTCGCCTTATTGAAAGCGGGCAAATCAGCGCAGCCATTACGGCATGCAAATATACAACATTATAATACCCCGGCTCGCTTTTTTCAAATGCTTCGCGGCTATGCTCCGGCATACTTTGCGGCAGCGGGGCATTGCCAGCCCGCTCTACTCGCTTGCGGAAAACCTATATTTTTCGCAAAGCTCCCTTTGGAAGCTCAAATCGGTTATGCTGCCAAAAAGTATATGGCTGCCGCCAAGGGAATTTATGTATGTAAGCCTTAAATTCACCCATACAGTGCGCCCGTGCTCAAGCTCTCTTGGATAATCGCAGTTGCCCTCGCCCCGACTGCTGACAACATTTTTAAACAACGTCTTTACGCGGGAGGAGTAACTCTCGGGTATTGTTACAAGAGGAGTGGAGACATTTTGAATATCGCCATAGCCGAAAAGCCTGAAATAAGCGTTATTCATGCGCAGTATCTCAATGCTGCCGTCAATGGAATATTCATATATGGCAAGCGGCTGCGCACCATCGGAAAACAGCGCTTCAAGCCGCGTGTTTTTTGACCAAAGCGAGTTTATCTCAAAGTCCGACTCAGGCTTTTTCTCTAATATGCAGCTCTTGGAAAATAGCTTTTCGCAATCCTCCACAGGCAAAGGTTTTGAAAAATAAAAGCCCTGAACATATTCACAGCCTATGCTGCGCAAGAACTCCACCTGCTCCGCCGTTTCAACGCCTTCGGCTACCGTGGGTATCTTGAGCCATTTTGACATGCGCACGATAGACGCGATTATGCTCTCGCCACGCCCGGCAATATGGCTTTTAGCCAAAAACGCATGTCGATCTTGAGCACATCGACGGCTATGTCCTTTAAAATATTTAAAGAAGAATAGCCGGTGCCAAAGTCGTCCATCATTATGACGAAGCCCTTTTGCTGAAATTTCTCCATGGCTAGCCGCATAACATCCGGATTGTCGGTATATGCGCTCTCGGTAAGCTCAAGATTGAGCAGACGCGGCGGAATATTGTATTTTTCAACAAGCTCGCAGATATTATCAACAAGCATGGGATTATACAGATTAACGCGCGATACGTTCACGGATATGGGTAAAAGCGGCTTGCCTTCATCTATCCACCTGCGAAGCAGCTTACAGGTTTTTTCCCACACACAGTAATCAAGCTTGGTTATAAAACCGTTTTTTTCAAACACGGGAATAAATTCGCCCGGCGATACCATGCCGCGCTGCGGATGTATCCACCTAACAAGCGCTTCCGCGCCAACGGGCGTATTGGTTTGAAGGCTATATTTGGGTTGCAGGTGAACGACGAATTGGTCGTTTGCGAGAGCTGAGTTCATTTCATTGGTGATACGCTGCTCAGTTTCAACCGCCCTTCGTATTTCATCTGAATAATAAGCATAGCTTATGCGCGAATTGCTTTTGACGCACTTCGCGGCGAGCGTGGCTCTATCCAAAATAATATCCGGCGGCATCAAGTGATCTTCTATAACATAAATGCCAAACGACCCGGAAATATCATAGCCGGTGTTGAATGCCTTGAGCGTTGAAACGCCATCTTCTATAAGCGTATCTAAAAGCGCCTCGCCGGGGCGCGCCATAAGCACTGCGAAAATATCCCCCCTCTATGCGCCCGTATGCATAAGGCGGAAAACGGTGCGCAAATTCTCTTACATGCTCGGCAATATAGCAAAGAAGCCTATCCCCCTCTGAATTGCCGTAAAATGAATTTATGAGGCTGAACCTATCTACATCGAGGCGAATCATTACAAATTCCGTATCGGGATAATTTCTTAATCTCTGCGATACCTCATCGTAGAATTTATATTTATTATATATATCGGTAAGCGTATCGTACTCGGCTATATATTTTAGCTCGTTAAATGCCGTGAGCTGACTTCTTACTATGGCATTTTTGAGTCTGAAGCTAATAATATCCGGGTCATACGGCTTTGATATAAAATCCCACGCACCTAGCTTGAGCGCTTCCTTTTCATTCTACCTGTCGCTGTTGCTGGTGGATACAAGCACGGGAATATTTTTATATCTTTCAGCCTCATTTATCGCGCTAAGAAATTCGTAACCATCCATTACGGGCATAACAAAATCGAGTATTATTCCCGCTATATGCGAGCTATGCGCCTTTAGCAGTTCAAGGGCTACCTTGCCGTTATCCGCAGTGAGCACCGTGTATTCCTTCTACAATATTTTGGCTAGAACCTGCCTGTTGATATTATTATCGTCCACGATAAGTACAGTGTTTAAAATATGCATTTCGTCGCCTCCGGCCAAATAGTCGCATAATTATATCATCACTATATTATCATTATAAATAATATTTTTCAATACAGCAGAAAATCATTTTCAGCAATATACAGAGCACACCTTTGGCGTGAAAGCTTATTTCACCCTGTCATATTTCCTTAGCAGCGCGTCGAGGGCTTCACGAAGCAGCACCGCCTCGCCAACACCCTCACGCTCGGCAATGCGAGTGAGCTTTTGAAGCTGATTAGCCGTGTAATGCGAGGTTTTTGTGACCATTTTTTCCTCCTTGGCGAGGCATACCCGATTGCGTCCGCCCACCTTTGCCCGATATATCGCTCCATCTGCCTTGCGGATAAGCTCGTTTGAAAAGCGTGCGGCGTCGTCAGGAGCGGAGGCTATGCCTATGCTCAGTGTTACCGCCGTTCCGTCCGGCAGCATAACGCTATAGCCGCGCCTTAGCTCCTCCATCACCAGAAAAACCTCCTCGCGCTCCTCTCCATTTTTGAATATGAAGCCGAACTCATCGCCGCCTATGCGGAAAAGTTCCGCCTTTTTAGGCTTATTCTCCATGAAATAGCGCCCAGTTTCAATAAGCACCCTATCGCCCTCATCATTTGAAAACCTTTTATTCACAGCGTCGAATGAGTCAAGGTCTATAAGCGCGATAACAAGCTCCTCGTCGCGCCCAAGCGCTTCCGACAATACATGCTCGAAATCAGCGCCAAGGGGAAGCTGAAGTGTTTCATTCACAATATTTCTTTTAGTGTTGGCTGCCATTTTTATTACCTCCCAAATTTGATGTTTGTATAATAATGTATTCAATATTATTTGTCAAGTATTACTTGTTAATAGCATTTATAATAAATTATATAAAAATAGCGGCGGCCGAAATTATTCCGGCTGCCGCATACACAGCTAATGATTGTTGTTACACTATTTGCTTACGCTTATTTAGCAGCAGAATTAAAAGCACAGCGGCGGTGAGCGAGAGCGCTGCGCCGAGCAAGAACGGCGCATAAGCGCCTATACCGTTCCAAAGCAAGCCGGCTATAACGCTTGCGGGCAAAAGCGCTATGCCTGAAATTGTGGCTTGCAGGCCGAGCATAGTGCCCTTTAGCCCGTCCGGAGCTATCTCGGCTATGAGCGCACGCTCAGCCCCGGCAGTCATGGCGGAATAGAAGCCATAAAGAATGAAAGCGAATATCATTACCGTGCCGCTATTTGCAAAGGCAAAGCAAGCGTATACGGCGCTAAACACGAGGTAGCCGCAAACGAGAAGAAATTTCCTGCCTATTTTATCCGAAAGCCTGCCAAACGGCACGGATAAAAGCGCGCTTGTGAGATTGAAGGCGAGATAGAGCAATACCACATTTGTATCCGTGAAGCCCACGTCCTTTGCGCGAAGGAGCAGGAAGGTATTCGACGAATTGCCAAGCGTGAAAATGAAGGTTACAAGGAGATAAAGCCTAAGATCGGGGCTGACCCGTTTGAGCTTGAGCCAAAAATGCTCGCGCTCCTTTTTTTGGCGCGGCTCGCGCTTTTCCTTAACAAACAGCAGCGCGACAAGGCCGAACGCGGCGGGGATAATTGAGAGCAGAAAGAATTTTTTATAGTCATAACCGCTAGACATATTTAAGACCAGCAGGTACGCGACGAATATGCCCGCCGCGCTGCCGGCCATATCGAGCGCCTTGTGTATGCCGTACGACTTGCCCATGCTGCCCTTTGAGGCGCTTTGAGATACGAGCACGTCGCGCGGAGCGGTGCGTATGCCCTTGCCTATGCGGTCTACAACGCGCGCGGCAAGTACGCCGCCCCAAGAGGTGGCAATAATGAGCGCGAGCTTATAAATAAGCCCTGTTGCATAGCCAATAAAGGCGGCGGGTTTTTTTAGGCGGTATTTATCGGTTATATATCCGCTAAACACCTTTAGTATGCTGGCGGCGCTTTCGGCGATGCCCTCAATAACGCCCACAAGCGCGGGCGTAGCGCCAAACACGCCGGTGAGATACAGCGGAATAAGCGGATAAACCATCTCGGTGCTTAGATCCGAGAAAAAGCTGACGAGTCCTAAAAGAATAATATTGAGCATTTATATAGCTTTATGCGTCCTTTCAAAATTTGGGGCTGGTTTTGCTTCAAAATCGTCCCATCGAATAGCGCAGCTATTCGTTTGCGTTCGCGGCAAAACCGCAAAACCGCGGTATGAAGTCTTTCATACTTATGACCATAGCTTTCGCTTGCGAAAGCATCCCTTCATCGGAATTGAGGCAGGTTTTGCGCAAGCAAAATCGTCGCGCCTTCGGCGACAAAGGCCTCAAAACGCTAGTTTGAAAGTTTACTTTCAAACTTTACCTCACAAATATAAAGCATTATAGCACTATATAAGAAAATATGTTATTCTAATGAAAACACGCAGCTCAAAGAAGTGCTTCAATGAAAGATGATTTTAAATTTGAAGAAACCTATCCCGAGGCGTTTATAACCGATTATGAGCCGCTTGAGTGCCTTGCTCAAGGCGACATGGGCGAGACGCTTCTTGTAAAAAATAAACAAACCGGCGAATTGGCGATAGCCAAGTGCTTGCGTCCGGAGATGAAAATAATATGTTCGCGCGAGAGCGAGCTGCTCAAAAAGCTTGCGCACAGCGGCCTGCCAAGGTTTATCAGCGAATATGACGCGGACGATATGCGCATAGCCGTGCGTGAATATGTTGAGGGGCAGCCTTTGAATGAAAAGGTGCGCGGCAAGCTGCCGCTCAAGGCGGAGGCCATTGTTGACCTTGGCATATCGCTTTGCGACATACTTATTTATCTTCACGGGCAGAATCCGCCTGTTATCCATCGCGATATAAAACCGCAAAACATAGTTATCGAAAAGAACGGAGCAGTGAAGCTTATAGACTTTGGAATATCGCGCGAATACGATAAAAACGCGCTTACGGACACTATTTCATTTGGAACACGCGATTTCGCGCCGCCCGAGCAATACGGCTACATGCAGACCGATAGCCGATCGGATATTTTCTCGCTTGGAGCTGTGCTTTTCTATCTTGCCACAGGCTGCACCCACGCGGATGCGAATATGTGCTGCGCTATTGAAAATGCAAGGCTTCGCGCCATAATAAAAAAAAGCATCGCGTTTGCGCCGGGCGAACGCTATTGCGATGCGCAGAGCCTTAAAAAGGCGCTTGCTGCGCTAAGGCCTCAAGCAAAGCAAAAACGAATGATCTTAACGGCGGCGATAGGGCTTGGAGCTGCGGCGCTCATTACGGCGGGCATAATTTTCGCGCCGGAGCTATTACCCATCGCTACCGCGCCCGCAAGCACGCAGCAGGCGGCGCTCGCGGCGGCCGTGCCGCCAACGCCCGCGCCAACCCCCTCTCCTACCCCCGCGCCAACCAAAGCACCGCTTATAAAAGAGCCTCTTATTGAGCAAGCGGTGAGGCTCATGCTTAATAAAAAGCCGTCAGAGCCTATAGATGCCATTGAGCTTGAGCGCATAGAAAGCCTATACATATTCCAAGATCAATGCTTTAGCTCCGAGACGGATTTTTACGCATCGCTAAGCAAATGGTACATGAGCAATACACGCGTGCGCGGCGAGATAGTCTCGCTTGAGGATCTCGCGCTGATGCCTAATCTTCGCAATGT
>CAZUUR010000042.1:0-1892 GCA_964622815.1 uncultured Oscillospiraceae bacterium
CTTTCACAACGAAAGCCTCAAAACGTTTCCCTTATTTATAAAGTTAGTCAAGACTAACGCTAGTGGTTATATATTACAGTCATAACTATGTTATGTCAAGAATTGATGTGATATAATTTAATAATCTTTGGAGGTGTATAAATGGAAGCTGTGATAGTAGATGCGTTTGTTAGCCCAAATGGCGGGGGTAACGGCGCGGGCATAGTATTTGTTGATAATTTCCCCTCCGATGAGGAGATGAGGGAGACGGCTGCGCGCGTTAAAATGAGCGAGACAGCCTTTATAAAGCGCTTTGGCAGCGGGTATAGGATAAGATATTTCACGCCTTTATATGAGGTGGAGCTGTGCGGTCACGCCACGGTTGCGAGCTTTGCGTATATGTCGGCTCAAAAAATGATTAAGGACGGCGCGTATCTCATATCCACCAAGGCCGGCATGCTCAGCGTGAGTGTAAACGGCGGCCTTGTTATGCTTGATATGGCAAAGCCAGATGAAAAGCGTGAGCTTACGGAGAAAGAAATAAGTGAGCTTTGCGATATAATGGGTGCTGAGCGCGAGCAAATAATCTTAACTCCCGCGCTCGTATCCACGGGCTTATATGATATAATTATGGGGCTTGACAGCCGCGAGGCGCTGCTTGCGCTAAAACCGGATATGGAGCGGCTCAAAGAGCTATCAAGGCAGCTTGAAGTAACCGGCGTTCATGCATTCGCGCTCAACAAAGCCAAAGGGCCGGACGATGCCGATGCTTTCTGCCGCAATTTCGGCCCTGTCTGCGGCATAGATGAAGAATCCGCAACCGGCACGGCCTCCGGCGCGCTCACCTATTATCTATATAAGCGGGGTGTGATAAAGCTCAGCACCGGAATAAAATATCTTCAGGGTGAGAGCATGGCAAGGCCGAGCGATATTTATTCGTATATCACGGCGGAAATAGGCGGCAGGGTAAATATCCGCGTGGGCGGCATGGGAAAAATAAGGGAATAAATTGCGGCAAGCCGCGTTATATCATAATTTTATGGAGGTTATTTATGGAGTATAGGAGCAAGCTTATCACAGTTGAGGAGGCGCTCAAGCACGTCCAATCAGGTCAGGAGATAGTCACGGGCATGTGTGCGTCCGAAGCGGAGGCTTTTTTGGGGAAGCTCCACACGATAGCGGACAGGGTGAAGGACGTGAGCGTTCTAAATTGCCTGTCAAGCACCGATTTTGAGTATTACAAGCCCGAATACGCTTCCTCGTTCATGACGAGCAGCTTTTTCTTCGCGGGTGTTTTGCGCAATTATCAAAAGCAGGGCTCGTTTGTGAGCTATCTGCCCGGCAACCTGCACGAATCCGCGCCGCGCCGCTATGAGCGCAAGCGCCCGAGCATATATGTGGGCGCGGCAAGCATGCCCGATAAGCATGGCTATATGAGCCTTGGCACGAGCAATGTGTATGAAAAGCGCGCAATGGCGCTTGCAGATATAGTCATTCTTGAGATAAACCCCAATATGCCCCGCGTTTTCGGTGATTCGCAGGTGCATGTGAGTGATGTGGATTATCTTATAGAGGCCGATTATAAGGTGCCCGAAGCCGCGGACGTTATCCCTAACGATATAGACAGAATGGTTGGCAAGTTCGTGGCTGATGAGGTGCCGGACGGCGCGTGCATACAGCTTGGCATAGGCGCAATACCCGCCGCGGTGACCGAGCTTCTTGAAAAGAAGAACGATCTTGGTGTTCACACCGAAATGATGTGCACCGGCATGATGCGGCTTGCCAAAATGGGCGTTATAAACGGCCGCCGCAAGCAGATGATGAACGGTAAAATGGTTACTGGCTTCGTTTTTGGCACGCGTGACCTTTACGATTTTGTAAATGATAATCCAGGCGTCGCCGTTATGGACGGC
>CAZUUR010000042.1:1902-9094 GCA_964622815.1 uncultured Oscillospiraceae bacterium
TTGCGCGCAGATTCTCCATCCGGGTTCCTTCGACGACGAACCGGAAACCGTCGCCGTTATGGACGGCTTCTGGTGCAACGGCCCAACCGTTATAGCTCAAAACGACAATCAGATTTCTATAAACAGCACGATAGAAATTGACCTCGGCGGCCAATGCGCTTCGGAAAGCATAGGCTCGAGGCACTTTTCGGGCACGGGCGGCGCTAGGGATACGGCGCGCGGCGCACAGCTATCAAAGGGCGGCAAGAGCATAGTGGCGCTTCACTCCACCGCCGTCATAACAGATAAAAAGACGGGCGAAAAGCGCGAGGTTTCAAAGATAGTGCCGCAGCTCACACTGGGCGCGGCGGTTTCCATATCGCGCAACGAGGTGGATATAGTGGCCACCGAATACGGCGCGGCGCACCTTCGCGGCGCGAATTTGCAGGAGCGTGCGCAAATGCTCATTGAAATTGCGCACCCCAAGTTCCGCGACGAGCTTTACGAGCGCGCTTATGAGCTTGGCTACATGATAAAAAGATAAAGCGCTTCGCTCCCGCCATAAACGCGGGAGCGTTTTTTAGAGAGGAACTATATGAATATCACTCTTAATGGCGAAAATGGTATGCGCCTTGTTGTGAGCACATTGGGCGCGACCGTGCGCGAGCTTTGGGTGGCCGCGCAAACGGGCGAGCTTATTGATGTGGCGCTCGGCTACGATACGGACAAGGAGTATATTGAAAACGACGGCTACCTCGGCGCGACCATAGGCCGCAATGCTAACAGGCTCAAAAACTCCCAAATAACTGTAAACAAAAAAGTATATCAGCTTACAGTAAATGAACATACTAATCAATTACACGGCGGAAAGACGGGATTTTCGCATCGTGAGTTCAGCATTTTGGAGCAGTGCGAAAATAAGGCGGCGCTCAGGCTGATTTCGCCCGACGGCGACGAGGGGTATCCGGGCGAATTGGAGCTTGTTGTCACATACGAGCTTGAGGGGGAGAGTGTAAAGGTGAGCTATGACGCTGTTTGCAGCGCTGATACCACGGTGAACCTCACCAACCATACTTATTTTAATCTAAACGGCCACGCCTCCGGCAGTGCGCTCAATCATGTGCTTATGATACCGGCGGAAGGTTATACGCCCTGCGATGATGAAAATATTCCGCTTGGCACTATTGCAGGTGTTGACGGGACGGCGCTGGATTTTACGTCGTTTCATATAGTGGGGTCGCGCATGGGCGATGCGGGCCTAAAGCGGTTTAACGGATATGATAATAATTATGTATTAAGAGCGCGGGGCGAAGCCGCTGTGCTCATGGGCGATAAAACGAAGCTCTTTATGGCGGTTGACTCAAATAGACCTGGCATGCAGCTTTACACCGCGAATTATCTTTCAAAGCGGCGCGGCAAGGGCGGCGCAAGCTATGAGCCATATTGCGCGGTGTGCCTTGAGCCGCAGTTTTTTCCAAATTCGGCAAACGAGCCAGCCTTTAAGCGCATGGGCGACCCAACGCTAAAAAAAGCCGAGCGCTATCATCAGCAGATAACGTATGCGTTCACAAGGTAAAAATGCGGCAGCTCCCTTAGTGAGCATGGGTCGTATATACAATTATGCCCAAATATGCTATACTTTCATTATATAAATGGTGGCGCGTAAACGGAGCTGGATATTATGAGGCATAGCCCAAAGGCAACTAAGATGCTTGGCGCGACGGCGGCAATACTGCTTGCCGCCTTGTGTTTGGGCTGCTCGGGCAATTTTTTGGAGGGCGCGGACGAAAAGCTCGATTACACCCTGCCCACCTTCAACCAGACCGCTACCTCGGGCGCACCCGCCGCGAGCCGTCCAAACGAAGCGGCTCAGCCCACGGTTTCGCCGGCTGCGGCTGTGAGCGGCGCCAAGGTGTTAGCGCCTCAAACCGGCGACGTGCGGGAGGCCAACGAATACGCCGTTATTGACTATTCAAATATTGCGTGCGGCTATTTTGCTGTGAAAAATCTTATAAGCGATAAAAAAGTAAAAATGCAGGTGACGCAGCCGGGCGGCACGACATATACCTATACGCTCTCGTCAAGCTCCAAATTTGAGTTTTTCCCGCTCACGAGCGGCAGCGGCGAATACACGGCCAACGTGTACAAAAATCTTGAAGGCGACCAATACGCATTTGTTGCGGGCATATCGTTTAACGCGAATATAGAAAATGAGTTTTCGCCATTTCTCTATCCTAATCAATATGTGTGGTTTGAGCAGGGCGACGCGGTGGTGGCGGTGTGCGGCGATGTGTGCGGCGGCGCGGCGAGTGAGCTTGATACGGTTGATCTCATATATAATTATGTAATAAACACCATTTCTTATGATTTCGATAAATACGATACGCTTGAGGCCAGTTATCTGCCCGACTGCGATGCGATATTGAAGGCAAAGAGCGGAATATGCTTTGATTATGCGGCGCTCATGTGCGCGATGCTAAGGCTTGAGGGCATACCCACTAAGCTCATCGTAGGCTATGCGGGCGAGCTGAAGCACGCGTGGATAAGCGTATACATAAAGGAAATAGGCTGGGTGGACGAGATAATTCGTTTCGACGGCAAAAACTGGGTACGCATGGACCCCACCTTCGCCGCAAATGCGGGGGATTCGGGGTCGCTTGCTGAGTATATAGGAGATGGCAAGAATTATAACGATATGTATTTTTATTGATGTGCGGGAGGACGCTTATGGCTGATAAGAGAAAAAATGACATGCTCTCAGATGAGCTGCTCGCGGTATTTTTCCAAGAGCTTAGCATGCTCACCAACAGCGGCATACCGCTGTCGCTAGGGCTTAGCATACTCGCGGAGAACGCGTCGCGCGAGCGGGAGAGGCAGCTTTATATGAAGCTGATTTCCCCAACTGAGGCAGGCGACAGGCTGTCGGACACATTGGCAAAGGCGGGCGATTTTCCCAAATACGCGTGCGATATGGTGCGCGTTGGCGAAGCTTCCGGCACGCTAAGCGAGGTGTTTTCCGCGCTTGGCAAATATTATCTTAATCGAGATGCGCTCCGCCGCCGAATACGCGGCGCGCTTGTGTACCCATTAGGAATGACGCTTATGGTGCTGTGCGTGATAGTGGTGCTCTTAACGCAGGTGATGCCTGTGTTTGAGCGGGTATTCGCGCAGCTTGGGCTTAGCATGAACGCGGTGGCGGGCGGATTTTTAGCTTTGGGCAACGCTGTGTCGAGCGGAATATGGTGGATACTTGGCATAATAGCTGCGGTGCTGATTATCGCCGCGGTCAGCGCACTGGTGCCTGCAAAGGGCGGCGGCGATGCGCTTATAAGGCTTATTCCCGGCTCGAAAAGGCTTATGCAGCTCATCTTGAGCGATAGGTTCTGCTATTCGATGGCGCTAATGATAAAAAGCGGCATTGTCGCGCGCGAGGCGCTTTTGCTTGCCGCGCCCATAATGGGCAACAAGAACGCTAAGCGTGAGATAGAGCAAATGGTGAAGCGCATGGACGAGGGCGCGAGCTTTCAAGCGGTGATAACCGGCTCAAGCCTTGTGCCCGCGCGCTATAAAGGGCCGCTTACGGTGGCGTTTCAAACTGGCGATATATCAGACGCGCTTGAAACCATTTCTGCTCAGGTGGCCGCTGAGGCCGACGAGCGGCTCGACAGAACCGTATCCGTTTTAGAGCCTACGCTCGTTATGGTGCTGTGCATTATGGTAGGCGCGGTGCTTCTAAGCGTGATGCTGCCGCTTATGAACGCGCTTACCGGTATGTGATAGGAAGGCTCAATATGCTAAAACGCGATCTCTCGCTTATAATTATCCCAATATTCCTCATCGTAGTGATGCTCGCGCTTATTGCACTGTCAAGCATTTCAACCGCCACGGACGATGAGCAGCGCACGCTTATCGAAAGCGCACTGCGCCGCTGCGCCGTTGAGTGCTATGCGCTAGAGGGCAACTATCCGCAGGATTTGGCTCACATTAAAGCGGAGTGCGGCTTGAACTATGACTCCGAGCGCTACTTTGTGCACTACCTGCCTTTGGGCGCGAATCTCATGCCGGAGATAAAGGTGTTTATTATCGAGGACTGATGCGTTAAAAACGGTGCAACACGGTTTACCGTATGTTGATTTACTAATATGAAAGAAGGGCGAAAAATGGGCACAAAACGACATGTGTTCGACATTTTATCAGTTTTGACGCTGATGATGCTCTTCGCGTTTCTCGCGCTAAGCGTCGCACTCACCGGAACGAACGTTTATTCACGAATAAGCACGCAGACGGAGAAAAATACTTTCATGCGCACATCGGCATTATATTTGCAGCAAAAGCTGCGCCGCGAGGACGGCAATTCAAAAATATCCCTCGCGAAGCTTGGCGAGAGTGATGCGCTGGTGTTTACGCGCGATTATGACGGCGAAAGCTATTGCACTTACATATATTATTATGACGGCTATCTTATGGAGGTAATGTCACCCGTGGCGGTTGAACCATCGCCAAAGAGCGGGCAGAAGCTCACTGAGCTTTCGAGCTTTTCAATAGCCAAGGACGAGCTAAGATCGGCGCTGTTGTTCACGCTTGGAGATACACAGGGGCAAACGGATACTTTCATTATTACCATACGAAGCTCAATAAGCGGGAGGTGAGCTTATGAATGACCGCAACGGCGCAAGACCGCGCTCAAAGGGCTCTATAATGCTGCTTGAGCTTATTTTGTGTGTACTTATTTTCTCACTTTGCGCGGCGGCGAGCGTATCCATATTTGCAAAGGCGCGCGTTGAGAGCAACGAGGCGCGTGCGCTCAGTGTGGCGGCGCTAAAGGCGCAGAGTGCGGCGGAGGCCTTTAAGGCGGCAAAGGGCGAGCTGTTTGAAGCGGCAAAGCTCGTTGGCGGTTATTGCCCGGATAATTTTCACTTTGTGCAGCATTTTGACAGCGAGTGGAAAGAGGTTAACATAGATACCGATAATGTGCTGACGCTTACCCTTGCAGATGTGGACGATGAAACCGGACTTATCTGTGCTGACATAAGCGTGTCGGCCGGAGATAAAGTGATATTTGCTATGAAAACAGCATATTTGCCACTTGAAATAGGAGGGGATAAGCAATGAGACAAGGTGCAAAGACGCGTATACTTCCCCGCCAGACAACCAGGCAAAGCGAGAGGAACGATTTTTTTACAGCGGTGGGCATACCATCGCTTATAACGGTGCTTGTTGTGATGCTGTTAGGCAGCTTTGCCGTGCTATCGCTCATAACCGCACGCGCGGATATTAAGCTCGCCAAAAAGGCCTATGACGCGGCGAGCGATTATTATGCGGCCGATCTTGCCGCCACACAAAAGCTTGCAGAGCTAAAAAGGCTCGTTAAAGAGGGAGCGGACATTAGCAGCTACGGCTTTGATGTGATACAAACTATCGACTCAGGCGAGCTTATATGCTATAATATACCGATAGATAATAACAATTCGCTAAAAATCGAGTTAAGCTATGCAAACGGTGAACTCACAGTTAAAAAATGGCAAACGACTGCCGCACAAACGGATTGACGGAGGAAAGCAAAATGGAAGTGGTGCCCATACTATCGGAGCTTGTTACAAAAAACGCTTCGGACATATTTATTATTGCGGGGCGTCCGCTCAGCTTTCGTTTTGGGCAGACGATACTAACGCGTCCGGAAACGGCGCTCACGCCCGGCAACACGCATGATTTGATAATGCAGATATATAAGCTTGCGCACGATAGGGATATGTCCCGCCTGAACGAGCACGGCGATGATGATTTTTCCTTCTCTATTCCCAAGGTGTCGCGCTTTCGCGTTAACGCATATAAGCAGCGCGGCTCGCTCGCGGCGGTAATAAGAGTTGTTACGTTCGATCTGCCGTCAAGCCGGGAGCTTAATATACCGGATTCGGTCATGCGCATATCTGAAAACAGGCGCGGCCTTGTTATAGTCACAGGCCCTGCGGGCAGCGGCAAGACCACAACGCTCGCATGCATGGTGGATAAGATAAATCATGAGCGCAACGGCCATATAATAACGCTCGAGAACCCCATAGAATATCTGCACAGCCATGATAAATGCATAATAAGCCAGCGCGAAATATCGCTGGATACGATAAGCTATGCGGACGCTCTTCGCGCCGCGCTAAGGCAGAGTCCGGACGTGATCTTAATAGGCGAGATGCGCGACAGCGAAACCATAAGCACCGCGCTTACAGCCGCTGAAACGGGGCATTTCGTTATATCCTCGCTTCACACACTCGGCGCGGCCAACACGATAGACAGGCTTGTTGACACGTTTCCCGCCTCGCAGCAGGAGCAGGTTAGAATGCAGCTTTCAATGGTGCTTCAGTCGGTAGTGTCGCAGCAGCTCGTGCCAACGATAAAGGGCGGCAAATCCATGCCGGTGTTTGAGGTGATGCATTGCAATAACGCCATACGCAATCTCATTCGCGAGGGTCGCACTCATCAGATAAATTCCATGATACATTCCTCAGGCGCGGAGCAGATGTGCACGATGGACGCAGGGCTTTTTGATCTTGTGAGAAAGGGCGTTATAGATTCGAGCGTTGCGCTCACGCACAGCATGAACCCGGAGGCTATGCAAAAGCAGATAAACGTGCAGTACGCCATAAGTCACCCTTATTTGGATAAATAGAGCCTCATATATAAAGAGAACGGCGGGAGATCCGCCGTTCTTAATTATTTTGTAGGGTCGCGTCTTGACGCGACCGGTGCATTTATTCCGTTATTCTAAGCTCAAATACGCACGGCTTGCTCCCGCAGGAGTTGAGCTGTGATGAAACGCAGGTGCATTGCGCCTTTACGCCGAGTGCATTTTCAAAGTGCGTTTTGATGTATCCGCCGCAGCATAAGCACCACGACATGGGCATGGGCTTGTCTTTGGGAACATATTTTAGGCATGAGCACCCGCGCGGTCCTTGCGGTTCCTGCCAGAAACACACGCGGTACGCGCCGTCGTCCGTGCGATAGGCAACGTCGCCAACTATGGTGCGGGTCTTGGCGAATGCGTCAAAGCGTTCCTCAATGGTTGAATAACTATCGTGAATTTTTTTTGCAAGCTCCGCGCGTTCGCCGCCGAGACAGCACGCGCTGCTCTCGCGTATTTTTTTCACGGTTTCGGGCGAAAGCCTTTCGTCCATGCGCTCCATTGCGCCAGCAAGCCATTCTTCGCGCTGCTTGTTGCTTT
>CAZUUR010000042.1:9104-10845 GCA_964622815.1 uncultured Oscillospiraceae bacterium
TTCGAGCAGGCGTAGTCGAACGTCTCGCCGCGCACGTCGTTTGCAAGCAGGCCGTAGCCCACTTCGTAGCTCTTGTTTCGCGCGACGGATTTGAGCAGCGCCTTGTCGTCATTGCTAAGTTTCTTTTTCATAAGGCCTCCTTTTTAAATAAGGTTACGGTTAAGTCGATGGTGAGCTCATTTATTTCATTTGCCAACGCGGCGGTTGCTCGCTCCTTTGTCAGAGGCGACATTTTTATTGCCGCCTCGCGCTCAGCTTGGCAAAGCTTAGTAGTGCTGGTCACCCGGACGGAGGCTACAAAGCTAAAATGCCCGCCCGCCGTTTTCATAACGTCGTCAGCCCCCGTATATGCGCTGATTTGCAGCGCGTCGCGCAGCTCGTGAAGATATGGGGCGTTGGGCGTTATTTTAATGAAAAGCCCATCGTCCTTTAGCACGCGCCGCGTTTCAAGCGCTTGATACGGCGAAAGAAAATCAATTATCACGTCCACGCTCTTATCCGTGAGCGGCACGCGGGTCGCGTCCGCAACAAAGAAAAACGCGCTTGACAAAATATAGTCGCTCGCAAGCGATATAGCATCATGACTAATGTCAAAGCCCAGCGTTTTTATGCCTCCGCCCAAAGCTTGCTTAATAAGTTTTGTGTGGCTGCCTTCGCCGCAGCCTATATCCAGCAGCACGCGCGGCGCGGCGCAATGCTGCACAAATTCGGCTATCTGCGCGTATACGGGCGCATAATGCCCACCCATTATTATCTTGCGCCTGTTTAAAAAAAGCTCGGTGTCGTATACGCGGCTCTTTTTAAGCTGTGTTTTCATTAAAACTGGCACGCCCTTGCGCGGCATGGAGAACGCGTGGCCATTTTCGCACGCTAAAAAAGGCTCGCGCACAAAAAGCGGCGCCGAGCATATAGGGCAAGCGAAAAGCCCTGCGTTTTCACGCAAAAACTCAAATGCCGTTTCTTTTTTACTTCGCAGTTCTTCCATAGAAGCAATTATATCACGACTTTGTGTAGCTTTACAGCAAAAAATATGCTAAGCTTTATGAAAGCTGCGAAAGCGAATTTGCCTTATACCGGCGGGAGGAACATAGTTATGGTTGCTCAAAAGCTAAGAAAAATTTGGCTTGAGGAAGAAAGCATAGCTCATATAAAGGGTTGGGATTTTTCCCACATAAATGATAGATACACTGAGGAGGACGCTCTGCCCTGGGATTACAGGAGCATAATTGGCGAATACCTAAAAAGTGACCATAGGATACTCGATATGGACACGGGCGGAGGCGAGTTTCTCCTTTCGCTCGGCCATGACCCCAAGCTTATCGCCGCCACTGAGGGCTACGCGCCAAATGTGGAGCTATGCAAAAAGGAGCTTCTGCCGCTTGGAATAGATTTTCGCGTGGCCAATACGCCGGGCGCTGTGCCGTTTGAAGATGAAAGCATTGATATAGCTTTAAATCGTCACGGCGATTTTATCCCCGAGGAGCTAAAGCGCGTATTAAAGCCCGGCGGCCTATTCATCACGCAGCAGGTTGGCTGCCATAACGACCGCGAGCTTGTTGAGCTTCTTTTGCCCGGCACGCCGGAGTCATTTCCTAATAACGATTTAAGCAAGGTCAAGCATAGATTTCAGCAAGCGGGCTTTAAAATACTTAAAGCCGATGAAAGCTACGGCCCTATCGTGTTTTACGATATTGGCGCACTGGTATGGTTCGCGCGTATAATCGAGTGGGAGTTTGTGGGC
>CAZUUR010000043.1:0-10826 GCA_964622815.1 uncultured Oscillospiraceae bacterium
AGGGTGGAATGAGTTTGACAAGGCTGCAATGCAGAAGATTGACGAACTAAGGGATAAGGTAAGCAAGCGTAACAAGTTAAAGAATGGAACTATCAGTCCACAAGGTTACGACCCAAAGGCTTTGAGTACTGAAATCAATGACTTGTACACTGATATAATTCACCTTGGCGATGGCTACAAGGAGTTGGCAGACCAAATAATGGGCTATAACAAAAATGCTGTTCTAGGAGTATGGACAGGATATGACGATAATAAAAAAATAGATTCCAGTAAATACTCTTACCATAAAAATATATGGATAGATACAATGGAATCATACTTTAAAGACCATGAAGCATCATGGTATGATATACCAGACAATGTCGTAGGAGTATTAGTAAACCCCATAACAGGAACATTAGTAGAAGATAACGCTGAAAAAAAAGAAATGTTCTTTTATCTAAAAGGAACAGAACCAACAAATGAAAATAATACCAAAGATTTAGAAGCCGTATTTAAAGAAGAACATGGTTGAAAAGCCGATGAAATTGTTGGCAATATCGAGCATACCGCCTGCCACTGTGGGTAAAAAGGCCAAGAGCACTGTGCGCATCTCTTTATCCTTTGACTTGACGGCGTTATATATGAGTGCGCCGAAGCCGCCGCCAATATCAATGAACGCGATTAGAACATGCATGCGCTGCATTTCGTATGGGTCCATTATGCCGAATATGAACAGCAGGAATACGAACGAATTGTATATCATCGTGCCGCAGAACACCATGCGGCATATTTTATTGAGCTTATCATGCTTTATGTAGCTCAATGAATGGAGCAGCGCAAACGGCGGCAGCATGAGCTGCGCGAACATATCGAGCATAGACCCGTAAACGGGGTATGGCACTAAAAATGAAAGAATATCAAATTCGGTGAACATCCATACGCCGCCGGCGGTGGCAAGCAGGCCAAAGCTGAAAAGCTGCCTAAGCCCTCTTGAGCCGCGAAAATGCATTATGCATGCCGATGCGAGCACAAATACGCCAAGGCTGATGATGAGCATGCTGCACTCGAGCGTGAACGCATACTTGCGCAGAAGCTCGTTAAAAAGCGCACGCTCCGAGCCTATGCACAGCTCGTTTACAAAAAGCTCAAATGTGTTGTGATTGACCTCGCCGTAAAAATTGTTGAGCACTATCTCAATATCATCGCTTGTTGTGATGCCCGGCGAAACAAAGCTTTGCCACACATTGCCAGCCGAATGGGCTACCGATGGATAAGTGCCCTTCTTGCCGTATGTGAAAACCTCCTCGCCGTTCACGCGCAGGCTCACGGAGATATTATGTATGCGCATCATCAGCGTGACGTTTTTATCTATATCCTTATCAAAATGCCCCCTGAGCGTTACGCGATGCTTTTCCACCGCGTCAAAGGTGGTATCCTCGGCGAGCGGCTTGCCTGTGAGGCCGTCCACACTGTACTCGCCTATGAGGCGCACGCCTTCAAGGCGCTCGTCCGCACCGATATATGAATTTTCACCAAAAAACGCTGTTGCAAGCATGATGAGCCCCAGCGCTATCATTATAAATGCGAGGTAGGGTGACAACTTTTTGTATACGCTATCCATACCGCATACTCTCCGTCCATAGATAGTAAACAATGATAAGATTTAAATTCAATATACCACAATTTACCTTGCGGTAAAAAACTTTTTACAGATTTTTGCATAAAAATGCGGAAAATATGCGAAAACTGCGGCTGTGCAAGCAAGCTCGCCATTGACGAGCCTGCTTGCACAGCAAAAATATAGGAGAGCCAAAAGCGCATGCGCTCGACTCTCCTGTGCTATCGCGGCTGCCGCCAATAGCAGCGCCTATTGACCCACCTTAGCCTTTACCGTCTTAACGGTGAGGCTGATTATATCTATAACCGTGCATACGATGATTATCCCGAGTATTATATACCCCAGGTCAGCAAAGAAATAATTCATAAAGCTTGCCGCTCCCGTGAACACGCTATCGAGCCTTGAAAGAAGCTCAGGCGCGAGCAGGTTGTTTGGCAGGAAGAATAGGATAGCCAAGCCCACGGACAGCACCTCCGTCACGAGTGTCACCGCGAAAAGGCGCGGCGTATAGCCTCTTTCAACTATGCTTATCAATTCTCTCGCCACGCTCAAGAGCATCATGCCAAGAAGTATCACCCATGCGCCGCGTATGGCGGCAGAATTGAATATGGGTATGGGCGGCGTGCCGTCGGTGAAATATATGGCGATATAATCCGTGCAGGTGAGCAAAAACAGCGTAAATAGCACGCTCATGATTATCCCCACCACTGCTTCGCCAACAGACGGTTTTTTTTCGCCCTCGCCATGCTTTGGCACGGGCGGGAGATTGTCTATGGTATCGTCCGAGCTAAAATCATCGAGCTTTATGTGCCGCCATTCAAACACCACGAAAACAATGGTAACTATCGCAAAGCCTATGAAAAGCCCTGCTACGCTAGATGAAAGCATCTGCAAAAACGAAAGCACAAAGGGCGTGTTGTTTATTATAGAAACTATGCCCATGGCAAGCGCTATCGCGCCCAACACGCTTATGCCAACGATTTTGAGCACAAAGATATATTTTGAAAAATATTCAGGCCCTATCAGATATTTGTTGGCGTTAGGGTCATATTTGGCATAAAGCTCGTTGGGCGTGCCAAGCTGCGAAAGTATTATGCGCACGTCCTGCTCGGTGGGCGCGCGACCCTCGCAGCGCTCGTCGAGCATATCGCTTATTATGCTCTCAAGCTCCTTTGCAACGTCCCTGCGGGCATTGCCCGGCATTCTCCTCGTGACGGCGTATATGTAACGCTCGATCAATTCCTGATATTTCATATTCTATCCTCCAAAAAATTGTTTACACTGCTTGCAAATGTCTGCCACTGCGTTTTTGCGCGGCTTAACACCTCTATGCCGTCGGGCGTGGTTTTGTAATATTTGCGCGGCTTTGCGCCGGACGTTTCCCACTCGCTTATCAACAGCCCTTGACCCTCCAGCCTGCGCATGAGCGGATACAGCGTGTTCGCTTCCACCCTTACGTCGCTGTCCTCAAGCTGCTTGACAAGGCTATAGCCGTACTTGGGCTGCTTTAGCGCCTCAAGCACCAGCATTATAAGTGTGCCGCGCCTTAATTCGAGCATTAGCCCCGCTACTATTTCATCAAAATTCAATGCTGCCGCCTCGCTTTCTATATTAACGCATACCATATAGCGTATTAACGCGTATTGTGTATAACACAGTATATGTGCCGCGTACACTATTGTCAATAGGGCATACTGAATTTTTTTATTGCAAAAGAGCAAACTAGGCAAAAACGGGAGGGTTCAATATGGAAGAGAAGAAAAACAACCCATTGCTTCGGGACATGGTGCGAACCATGTCAGAGCAAAGATGCGGGCGAATCAATTCCGATGTTCTGGGAAGCTATACGGGAATGAGTGAAAATGGGGAAGGCTTTGAGGATACGCCGGTACAGGACGCGGACGATTTGTAGCGCTTTCGCGCATTTCGCGGCAGCGCAAGCTGCTGCCGCGAAAGGGGACGCCCTGCGGGGTTTTCGCGGCAGCGCAAGCTGCTGCCGCGAGAGGAACACGGCCGCCTGAAATCGTTGTGACGATTTCCGGGCGGCGGCCGCGAGGGGAATAAAAGGCTTACGCCTTTTTTCCGTTTCGGCGTACATGCCGCCGAAGCCGGATTGTATTTGTTGCGTGCGCATGACAAAGCGGCGGGCAAATAATGCTTGCCTGTGGGAATTGTTTATTTTGCGGGCGCGGTATGTCAAAATTTTTGATTTTGCCATACCCTACGGGAATGCCCTTCGCGCACAAAAAAGGCCGCCCGTTTTCGGGCGGCTTTTCATTATTTGTTATTTTGCGGCGCCTGCGCTTGCGGCGGCGGCAACGGTCGCGTCCTCAGCGGGGACGGAATTGCTGATCTTTTTAAGCTCGGCCTCCTCGAGCACGCGGTAGGCCACCTTGCCAACCAAGGTTTTTGGCAGCTCGTCGCGGAACTCAAGGTCGTAGGGCATGGCGTACTTGGCGATATTCTTCTTGCAATGCTCAAGTATGCTCTGCTTCATTTCCTCGGATTGCTCAAAGCCGGGCTTGAGCATAACGAACGCCTTGACCTTTTGAATCTTTATCGCGTCCGGCACGCCTATTACGCAGCTCATGTGCACGGCCTCGTGCTTATCTATAATGCCCTCAAGTATCGAAGGATACACGTTGTAGCCGTTGGTGACTATCATGCGCTTTATGCGCTGCTTGAAATAGAGGAAGCCCTCTTTGTCCATTATGCCAAGGTCGCCGGTGTGTACCCATGTAAGCCCGTCGTCATGCACGCGCATGGTGTTGGCGGTTTCCTCGGGCTGGTTGCGGTATTCCATCATTATGGTTGGGCCGGCCTGGCATATCTCGCCCTCCTCGCCGTAGGGCACAACGTCGTTCGTGCCGGGCTTAACTATGCAGTAATAGGTATCGGGGAAGGGTATGCCGATGCTGTTTTCACGCGCGGTATTATAGGGCGTGAGGCAGCTCGCGGTGACGGACTCGGTCGTGCCGTAGCCCTCGCGGATAACCACCTTGCCATTGTGCTCGATGAGGAATTTATCAAAACGCTTTTTAAGCTCTGGCGAGAGCGAGTCGCCGCCGGAGAAAACGCCCTTGAGGCAGCTAAGATCCGCATTTTTGATTTCATCTGTGCGCAGCAGCGCTTCGTAAAGCGAAGGCACGCCCGCGATGAAATTGGGCTTTTTATCCTTTATAAGTTTGGCAAAGCTTGCGGGCGTGAAGCGCGGCACGAGTATGCAGCGACCGCCGACATAAAGGAAGGTGTGTATGCCTATGCCAAGGCCAAAGCCATGGAACATGGGCATTATCGAAAGTATGCTCATGCCGGGCTTAAAGCAGTTGGCCATGGATATGGTCTGCATGGCCAGCGCGTTGAAATTGAGGTTTGAAAGCATAATGCCCTTGCTCACGCCCGTCGTGCCGCCGCTATAAAGTATGACGGCCGCGTCGCGTCCGTGACGCACCACCTCTGCCTCGCCAGTGAAGGTAAGACCCTTTGCAAGAAAATCCTTCCACATTATAACCGGCGCGTCCTTGGGTATGGGCTTTATCTTGCGCCCCTCGGTGAGCTTGTAGCCCACCTTCATAACGGGGCTTAGCGCGTCCGCAACGCTTGTGATAATGAGGTTTTTAAGCTTTACTTTAGCGCGTATTGCCTCAAATTTGAAATAAAACTGGTCGAGAGTGATGGCGAGCACGCTGTTTGAGTCGTTAAGATAAAATTCTATCTCATTTTCGCTGGAAAGCGGGTGTATCATGCTCGCTATAGCGCCGACCTTATTTATCGCGTAGAACATCAAAACGGTCTGCGGCGCATTGGGCATGCAAACGGTAACGCAGTCGCCCTCTTTTATGCCAAGCGCGCGCAGGCTGCGCGCCACCTGGTCTATCTGCTGCATCATTTTTTTAAATGTGGTGTGGCCGCCCATGAACTCGAACGCTTCCTGATCCGGCCGCGTGAGGGACTGAAGCCTGAGCCCTTCAACCATGCTTATATCGGGATAATCTATGTGCGCCGGCACGTCGCCGTATATTTTGCGCCAGGGCGCCTGAACCTTATCGCTTACGGGAAAAGTAATGTATTCCATATTAGTATTCAACCTCCTGATTCAAGGGAAGCTCCAATAATTCCGGATTCTGGAGCAGATGCTTTAAGAGCCTGACGGATTTTGAGTAATAGTAGCCGTCGGCAATGCGCTCGTCTATGGTGAGGCCAATATCCACCGTTTCGTGCATTTCGGCGCGGCCGGCTTCATCGAACACCGGTGACATTTTCTTCTGCCCCATTACGCAGAACACCGAGTTCGTGCCCCAGTTGGTGAGGTGATGATAGCCGCATTTAAGCTTTATTGAGCCGAGATTGGATATTATGCAGGAGGAATAATAGGGGTCTGAGCCGATTAAAACCTCGGGACACCAGCCATGCTTATCCAAGAACCTTATGCAGTTGACGGCAAATTTTGAAAGGAAGCGCGGCATGCGATTCAAAATATCCATGCTGTCGGTAGACCTGTCGAGCTTGTCGCTCCGGCAGGAGGAGATTTGCTTGTATATTTTGGCGCGGATAGCTTCAAGATTATCGGTTGGGTCTGAATAGACGAATGCCAGCGCCTCGGCGGCATCGTCCGTGAATAATTTTTTCACCACAAACGATGCGGACACAACATTGCGCTGATACACATTTTTATTTTGGATGAATCTGTTCATCTTGGGCCTTAGCGTCAGCGTTTTTAAAAGTGCGGCCACAAGCACATGAAATATTGTGTAGGGGAAATCGGTTTCCTGCTCGTTCTTTGCCTTGACATAAGCGTTGAGCTTGCTAAGGTCTATGCGCTCTGAGATGTACGCCTCGTTATCGCAGCGGTTGGGGTATATCAAAGGGACTATAAAGTGCATTGGGTCGAGGTCCCTTATGAGCATACCGTCCCGGCGATCGCCGAAGCGACGCTTGACTTTTTCCATGATAATGCCTCCAATAAAATAAAGAAAAATAACTCCGCGTGCGGGTAAAAAATATAAAAACCCACACACATATATACGATTATAGCATGTATATCATTGTAACGCACGCTATTTTTTGATAAAATAAGCTTAATCCACAGGGAAAGGACATAATTTTTATGCTGAAAATAACAAAGGATAAAAAAGTGGACGTGATGTCCGCAAAAAACGCGCCCGCCGCCATCTGCCAAGACGGCGATGTTGTGATATTTGAAACCAACGATTGCTACGATAATTCCGTTACGCGCGAGGGCAAGCGGCTCAAGGTGGAGCGCATGTACAACCCGGCAACAGGCCCGCTTTATGTTGAGGGCGCGAAGGCGGGCGACACATTAAAGGTGGAGATATTGGATATTGCGCTTCGCGAGTGGGGCGCTTTGGGCACTTTCTTTGGCGAGGGCGCTTTTTTGGACATGGAGGGCGATGAGGTTATGCGCGCCTTTGAGTTCGACGGCGATTTTATCGAGTTTGCGGGGCACAGGATAGCTATCGACCCCATGATAGGCGTTATAGGCGTCGCGCCGGACGGGGAGGACGTGCTCACTGTGACGCCAAAGCTTCATGGCGGCAATATGGATTGCACGCGCATTAAAAAGGGCGCGGCGGTGTATTTCCCCGTTAATTGCGACGGGGCGCTCCTTGCAATGGGCGATATGCACGCGCTCATGGGCGACGGCGAGGTATTTGGCTATGGGCTTGAGACCTCCGGCGAGGTCACTGTGCGAGTGAGCGTTATAAAGGGCGGCAAGGTGCCAATGCCCATAGTGGACGAGGGAGGCTCTATCCACGCGGTCGCCTCGGCGAAAACGCTTGAGGAGGCGAATAACCTCGCAATACGCGCCATATACGATATTTTGATGAAAAGCGGGCTTGATAGGGTTGAGGCAGGCATGCTGCTTTCAATGAAATGCAATCTTTCCACCTGCCAGATAGTTGACCCGCTGCTCACCGTGCGCGCGAGCATTGGCAAGGAATTTGTGAAAAGACTGGTTTAAGGCCGGTGTGAACGGCGAGTGAGCAACGGCAGTAATAAGGATAAAAAAACAACGGCGGGGGACAAAATCCCTCGCCGCAGACTGTCAAAAACCCCCCGGGATTGTCAAGGGTCACAGCCCTTGACTTATAATCCGGCTCCGGCGGCTTTGCCGGCGGAACGGAAGAAAACCGTCAGGTTTTCTTACTGCACAGGTTTTGACGCCCGGCGAAGCGGAGCGTAGTAGGCAAAACCTGCAATCTCGAAAAAGTCCGAACAGGACTTTTTTGACAAACTGCGGCGGGGGGCAAAATCCCTCGCCGTTGCGGCTTTTTATCTTAGCTTTTAGCGCGCCCTGAGCCCGTTAGTTATCTGCATAAAGAAATCTGCACACCAAACGTCTATGGAGGCTTTATCGCGGATAAAGGGGAGCACGTCCTCCTTCGCTTGGGCATAATCTATGGTGCTAAGACGCGTGCAGAGCATTTTTTTCACCTCGGCTAAATCCGGCGAGGCATCTTGTGCGATAAAGCCGGATTCTCTCAAACGCTCGCATAGATGCGGCAGATTTACCTCCACCTCGTGCGAGAGATAAAACACATAGTCGTAAAGGTCGCGCCCCTTGACACGGTTCTTCCATGCTCTTAAAAGCACAGCGTGCAGCTTGCCTGCGAAAAGCGACGGCATATCATAAAGCTTCACCTCATACGGCGAAGGGAGCAGGCGGTATCTATGCTCAAATGTTGCAAGTGCGGGTGGATTGATGTCTATTTCGAGTTTTATCTTCAGCGCCTCATTATCCGGCACGCTTTTTGCAAGAGCGTCGCCCGGATAAAATGAAAGCAGGTGCTCCTTGGTATTTTCCTTTACAAAGGCGGAGAGTATATTGGAATCTGAAGCCTTTTTCTTTTCGGATATATTAACGTTAAGCCCAAACGAGCGTGCGCCCTCAATGAGCGATGGAAAAAAAGCGTCAAAAACGAAGTCCTTATCTGGTGCACATAAGGAAAAATCCAAATCCTCGGAAAAACGATCCAGCCCGTAAAACATTCTTAGCGCTGTGCCGCCGTAAAACGCCGCGTTTGAAAAAAAACCAGAGCGGCTAAGAGCGCACAGCACGATTTCCTGCATTATCTCCTTCATGGCGTTCTTTTTATCGTATGCGGTTTTTATTTCGTAGCGGCTCAACATTTGCTCGATGATGCTATTCATTGGCGTACCTCCTGATAAATCTTTTGAGCAGCTTGAGATTTGTGCAATGATATAGGTCGCAGAGGATAAGAATATCCTGGACGTTAAGCTTTTCAAACGCCTGCGGATCTATGCGAAGATCCTCAAAGAGCAGCGATTGTATGCTTCGGGTGGGAGCTATTGAGTATAGCTTATCGCACAGCGCCTTTTCGGGCGTGGCTATAGGCACGGTGTAATCGCTCTCGGTGAGAATGCGTATCCCCAGCGGGTAAGCGTCCGGTGGCACGTCGCGATAGGTAAAATAGCCAAACGCCGTGGAATACTCCTTTTTTTTCTTTTTGTTAAACGTTGCTGAGGTAAAAACGCGCACCGCCTCCGGTATCAGCCCGTAATAGGACAGCGCGAAATCAAACGATAGATAAGATGGCCCGTATATGCTGCTTGCTAGCAGATACCCGTTGGCATCGCCGTGAGTTTCATACAGCCCCTTCACGATGGGATAAAAGCTTTTATCCCGCACCAAGCGCGAAAGCTTACCGGCTGGATTTTTGTAGTCGCTTAGCCGCTCAAGCAGCATTGCCGTTGTTATTATCATATTTATGACCATACCCTTCGCTTGCGAAAGCTTTCTTTTATGGGAATTGAGGGTGGTTTTGCGCAAGCAAAATCGCCATTGAGAAATGGCGAAAGCCTCAAAACCGTATGTGAAAGGCGAAGCCTTTCACATTTTCACCGTATAATGCTATATTACAGTATTATGTGGTGAAAATCAAATAATTATTCGTGAAGCGTGATAAAGCGGGCAAACGCAGTTCGCCCCTACGAATTGAAAAATCGCGTGCGTACAACACCGCATGACAAAAAAGGGGCTGTAGCAAAACACAAGGGTCAGGACTGTTGAATATTGTGGTAAAAATTCCACGCAATATGCAGCGAGTCTTGACTCTATCGTGTTTTGCTACAGCCCCTTGCAGCTTTTTATCTTAGCTTTTCATCAATATCCTTCGCGGCGGCTTTACCAGCGCCCATGGCGAGGATAACGGTGGCCGCGCCGGTCACGGCGTCGCCGCCGGCCCAAACGCTCTCGCGCGAGGTCTTGCCGGTGGCCTCATCGGTTATTATGCCGCCCCACTTTTGCGTATCGAGGCCGGGCGTGGTGTTTCTTATGAGCGGATTGGGCGAATTGCCTATCGCTATCACCACCGTCTTAACGTCGAGCACAAATTCGCTGTCCTTTTTAACCACGGGACGGCGGCGGCCGGAGGCGTCCGGCTCGCCAAGCTCCATTTCAACGCACTCCATATCCTTGACAAAGCCGTTTTCGTCGGCGTTTATTTTGGTGGGATTGCACAGGAACTTGAATATGATGCCCTCCTCCTTGGCGTGATGCACTTCCTCAATTCGCGCGGGCATTTCCGCTTCGCTGCGGCGATACACGATGTATACCTGCTTCGCGCCGAGCCTCAATGCGCTTCTCGCCGCGTCCATCGCCACGTTGCCGCCGCCCACCACGGCCACGCGCTCGCCGATTTTCACGGGCGTGTCGCACTCGGGGAAGGAATAGGCCTTCATGAGATTTATGCGGGTGAGAAACTCGTTTGCCGAATATACGCCGTTGAGATTTTCGCCCGGTATCCCCTGAAAGCGCGGCAGACCCGCGCCCGAGCCGACGTATACGGCGTCGTATTGCTCCAAAAGCTCGTCCACGCTTATGCTGCGGCCGACCACGACGTTAGTCTCGATTTTTACGCCCAATTTTTCAACCGTGGCTATCTCCTCGCGCACGAGCGCCTTGGGCAGACGGAACTCCGGTATGCCGTAAACGAGCACGCCGCCGGGGGTGTGGAGCGCCTCGAAAATAGTTACCTCATAACCCTTTTTGGCAAGATCCCCCGCGCAGGTGAGCCCTGACGGACCAGAGCCTACGACGGCCACCTTCTTGCCGTTTTTCTCTATTTTGAGCGGCTGAGCGGGCGTTTCGCGCAGCTTTGCCATGGCGTAATCGGCGGCAAATCTTTCAAGCCGGCCTATGCCAACAGGCTCGCCCTTTATTCCGCGCACGCATTTTTTCTCG
>CAZUUR010000044.1:0-10782 GCA_964622815.1 uncultured Oscillospiraceae bacterium
TGTGCTATTTCGTTTGCACTATTAGGTTTTCAAGGTGCTTCTCCGTCTCGCTTTTCGTATCTCTCGCGCGACAGCTTTTGTAGTCTAGCAAACTTACCTTTGATTGTCAAGCGGGTTTTTCACTTTTTTTCACATATTTTTTTAGAATCTCACAATTTATTATGCTAAACGCCCTATTGGCGGGCATTAAGGCGATTTATAGTATTTTTATATACTATTTTAGCCCAAGCAAGCCGCTCAGCCTGTCGTCCGCGTCACGCATGAGTGAGTCCAGCAGCGCATCTACCGCCGCTTCGGAGCTTTCTCTCGCGCCTATATAAAGCTTTAGCTTAGGCTCGGTTCCCGAAGGCCGCACAACAAGCCACGCGCCATTCTCAAGCGTATACCTGATTACGTCCAGCCCTTCATTATTTTGCTCTACCTTAACGCCAGCTATTTCGCTTAACGGATCGTTCTTGAGCGCCATCATTGCACCCTTTATTGTTTGAGCGCCTGCCTTGCCCATAAGCGTATACGATTTCACGCTTTCCTTGCAATAGCCATAAGTGCGATACATATCCTCCAGCACGTCCACAAGGGTTTTGCCTCTATCATTATAATATACGCAGGCCTCGCTAACGAGCATTGCCGCGCAAATCGCATCCTTATCGCGCGAAAAGCCGCCCGCTAGAAAGCCGTAGCTTTCCTCAAAGCCGAAAATGAACTGTTTGCCATTGCCCGCCTTGCACTGAGCTATCTTTTCCGAGATAAATCTAAATCCAGTTGGCACTTCCTCTATTTCAACATTGAAGCGCTCGCAGATAATATTCGCCATGCGCGTGCTCACAAATGATTTCACCACGAGCGCATTCTTCGGCAGCGTTCCCTTATCCTTCATGGAAGAAAGAATATAATGGATAAGCAGACACCCTATTTGATTGCCTGTGAGCACCTTGAATTTGCCCATCTCGCGCACCGCCACGCCAAGCCTGTCGGAATCGGGATCGGTAGCGAGTATCACATCTGCGCCAACCTTATCGGCAAGGCGCTGAGCAAGAATAAACGCGTCCGGACTTTCGGGGTTTGGCGCTTTGACCGTTGGAAAATCGCCGTCCGGCTGCTCCTGCTCGGGCACTATGCTCACGTTTTTTATGCCTATTTTGCTCAATATCGTCCTCACCGGCACACAGCCCGAACCGTGAAGCGGCGTATAAACAATCCGCATATCCCCGCTCTTTGCCAAAACCTCCGGGTGCAGCAGCAGCGTTTTTGTGGCGGCATAATACTTTTCGTCCAGCTCCTCGCCTATCATAATGAGAAGCCCGCTTTCAAGCGCGGCATTTTCATCAGCCATGGGAAAATCGAAATAATCCGCCGCCTTTATTTCATTATAGATTGCCGCCGCCTGCTCCGGCCCTGCCTGGCCGCCGTGCTCCCAATAGACCTTATACCCATTATATTCCTTTGGGTTATGGCTCGCCGTTATCACAACGCCCGCTATCGCGCCAAGCTCAAGCACAGTGAAGGAAAGCTGCGGCACTGAATGCAGCGTTTTATAAAGATACGCCTTTATGCCGTGCGCCGCAAGCACGAGCGCCGTTTCCTTTGCAAACTCCGCGCTCATATTGCGAGAATCATAAGCTATGGCGACGCCGCGCGTCTTTGCGCCATCGAGCTTTTCTAAATATCTCGCCAGCCCTTCGCTCGCCCGACCGACCACATTAACATTCATGCGGTTCGTACCCACGCCAAGTATGCCGCGAATGCCGGCCGTGCCAAACTCAAGCTCCGTATAGAAGCGCTCCTCAATCTCGCTCCGGCAAAGCCCTTCAAGCTCCCTGGAAAGCTTGGCGTCCAAATCAGCGCTGCGCCAGCGCGCGTACTCTTGCATATAATCCCGCATATCAATACCTCAACTCAGCTACATTTAATTCTTCCAAATTATTTAGATCCATTTTTAGCGACAGTTTTAAGCTGAACGCCTCATCCTTGCCCACGATAACATGATCGTAAAACCTGACGTTTATTTTTTCGAGCAGCGCCGCAACTGTGGCGGTGGTCCTGCCATCGTCCTTTGAGGGGCGCACGTCCCCTGACGGGTGATTATGCGTGAGTATCGCCGCGTATGCACCGTGCCTTATGAGGCACTCGCACACCTTACGCGAGTCCACGGGCGCTCCTGTCACATTGCCCGCACCCACCTCGTCCGTATGCAGCACCATATAGCGCTTATCAAGCGATATTACGTTAAGCGATTCGTAGCGCTGCTCGTGATAAAGCGTGCGGCAATAGCTCGCAAGCTCATAAGGATTTCTAAGCCTGATTATGCGCTTTTCGTCCTTTGTCACGCCAACACGGCGTATTTCGCCCGCAAGCTTTACCAGCGTAGCCGAGCGCATGCCAAGCCCCGGGGTATTGGCAATATCGTAAACATTTGCGCTAAGCACGTCCGTAAGCGAGCCAAACCTATCTATGAGCGCGTGCGCAAGCGCATTGGTATCCTGACGCGGTATCGCATAGGACAAAAGCAGCTCGAGCACCTCATGCTCATACATTCCATCTATACCGTTTTCGGCGAATTTGCCGCGCAGTCTCTCGCGATGCCCGTCATGCGCGCCTTTTTCACTCATTAGGATTGCACCCTTTCTTGAATTTTCTTATGGGTGATTGCCGTTTATGGCTAAGAAAACAAAGAATTATTTCTTTACCACTTCATTTGGGTCGTCCGGCACTTTGAGCATAAGTATGCCGCCCACTATGAACAATACAAGCACCGGCACAACTCCAAAGTGCACATCATCGGTGAACATTAAAACTATTGCCATAAGCATTGTGCCCACAACTGACTCGAGCTTGCCAAAAATATTATAAAAGCCAAAATATTCACCGGCGCGGCTCTTATCCGTTATAAGCTTACCAAAGAACGAGCGGGAAAGCGCCTGTATGCCGCCCTGCGCCGTTCCAACAAGGCATGCGAGCAATATAAATTGCCACTCCTCAGCCATGAAAATGCCTATAATGCTCACGAGTATATATGTTGCGATGCCAACAAGTATCATGCGCTTATGCGTGAAGCGCTCGCCCAATTTATCATATAATATCGCGCACGGGAACGCGATTATCTGAGTGAGGAAAAGCCCGCCCAGTATCACAAGCGCTCTAAAGCCGATGGTGCTTGCAAGCTTTGAGGCCATCATGATTATAGCGCCCACACCATTGATATAGCAGAAATAGGCGATAAAGAATCTTAGCAGCGCCTTTTCATTTTTGATTATGGATTTTATGCTCGCGCCTATACGCTTTACGCTCGACCTTATAACTTGCTTGTGCGGCTCTATATATGAAAGCTGCTTTACATTTTTAAAGAACGGTATTGTAAAAACACCCCACCACACCGCGGTGATGACACATGATATTTTAAGCGCCTGCACGCTGGTGATAGGCAGCAGAGGTATGAGCGAATCGCTTGAGAGCATATAAAGCGCTATGCTTATTACAAAGGGTATCGTGCTGCCGCCAATATAGCCAAGCGAAAATGCCCACGAGCTTACCTTATCCATGCGCTCCTTTGTGGTTACATCAACAAGGAAGGCGTCATAAAACAGGTTAGCGCCGGCGTAGCTTAAATTCGTCAGCGCATAGAGCAATATGAATGCCATATATGCCTGTGCCGCAGGCAAGAGCGCCGTGGTCAGCACAGCCACGCCGAAAAAGCAAGCAAAAAGACGCATTCTCATGCCCTTATTATCTGCTATTGAGCCTAGTATTGGCGCGAGCACCGCCACGGCGAGCGCGCTGAGCGAACCCGCCCATGCCCAGTCGCCTGCGTGCTTGACGCTGTCCACCCCGGCGTTGGACGCGACTACGCCCGCATATATGGGCAACAGCGCGGCGGCGAGTATGGAATAGGCCGAATTTGCCCAATCGTAAAGCATCCAGCTTTTTTCCGGTTTAGTAAACTTTATTTTTGCCTTCATTTCATGACCACAGCTTTCGTTTACGAAAGTGTCCCTTCATCGGATTTGGGGTCAATTTTGCGCTAAAAATCACCATTGCGTAATGGCGAATGCCGCAAAACACTGCAACACCCAATATCGCATCAGCAGCACACATATATACAATATGTAAATTATAGCTTCTGTCTGCAACTATGTACAGCGCATTTTTAATTTGTATGCTATAATCACATTCATGAAAAGAAAATTTACGCTCAGGCCAATACAGATGATCTCGCTTGGCTTTCTGACGATTATACTCATCGGCGGGCTTATTCTCATGCTTCCAATTTCAAGCGCGAAAGAGCCGCTTACTGCAATCGAGGCTTTCTTTACGGCCACGAGCGCATCGTGCGTGACTGGGCTTGTGGTGGTTGACACAGGCACGGAGCTTAGCGTATTTGGGCAGGTGGTTGTGATACTGCTTATCCAGATAGGCGGACTTGGATTTATGACGCTTTCAACATTTATGTTCATTGCGCTTGGCAAAAAGGCATCGCTGCGCTCACGCGTGACGATGGCCGAATCGCTCGGCGAGGACAGACTTCAGGGCATATTCAAGCTTGGAGTCAACGCCGTGAAATACACATTTATAATAGAAGGAACGGGCGCGGCGCTGCTCGCCATACGTTTTATACCGGAGTTTGGCTTCACAAAGGGGCTTTTATATTCGCTCTTTCACAGCATATCGGCCTTTTGCAATGCCGGCTTCGACCTCATGGGCAATTATGCCTCGCTCACGCGCTACGTTGCAGATCCGATAGTTAATTTCACAATAATGGCGCTCATTACGCTCGGTGGATTGGGCTTTGCGGTGCTTATGGATATTTACAATATGCCATGGAAACGGACCAACCGGCGTCTGCGCATGCATACCCGCGTGGTGCTCACAACATCTATGATACTGCTGTTTGGCGGAGCTATAGTATTTATGCTTTGCGAATACTCTAATCCATCAACCTTTGGCGGACTCGATTTTTGGCAAAAGCTAATGGCGTCACTGTTTCAATCGGTAACGTGCAGAACGGCGGGCTTTAACACGATAGACGTGGCCTCGCTTACGGACGCGAGCAAGCTGTTCTCAGTGCTGCTTATGTTTATCGGCGGAGCGCCCGCAGGCACGGCAGGCGGCATAAAGGTAACCACGATAGCGGTGCTCATTTTGACCGTGCGCTCAATAATGCGCGGCAAATCGGACACAGAAGCTTATGGCAGGCGCATACCCGCCGCTGCGCACAAGCGCGCGCTCGCTATGCTTGTGATAGGGCTAACGCTGCTGCTTACAGCCACGATGATAGTTTCGCTGTGCGAGGCCGATAATCGCATGCCGCTCATAGACGTTTTGTTTGAAACCACCTCAGCAATAGCCACGGTTGGGCTTAGCGCGGGCGTTTCGGGCGTCAGCGGCACGCTCACACGGCTCACTTATATCGCGCTTATGTATATAGGCAGGGTAGGCCTGCTTACGATGGCGCTGTCCCTCGGGCGACGCGAAAAGGAGCAGGTAGTAAGATTTCCTGAGGGGGATATAATGGTTGGCTAATAATAGCTTTTGCCGCAAGAGCAGATGCGTTAACGATATTTGCTCACGCAAAGCCGGCCTTAATTCCAGCTTTAACTCCCGGTAAAAATTTTGAAAGGAAGCTTTCGCAAACGAAAGCTATGGTTAGATATTATGAAAAGTTTTATTGTAATAGGCATGGGACGCTTTGGCACGACGCTTGCAAAAGAGCTTTGCGACATGGGCTGTGAGGTGCTTGCAGTAGACAACGACACATCGCGCATAAACGCGGTTATGGACGTCGTGACGCACGCCGTACAGGCAGACACCACTGATGAGCGCGCTATAAAGCAGCTAGGCGTTCGCAATTTTGATGCGGTGATAATAAGTGTGGGCGACGATATACGCACGAGCATATTAACTACGGTTTTATGCAAGGAGCAGGGCGCTAAATACATAATTAGCAAGGCGTCAGATGAGTTGTACACAAAGCTGCTTTTAAAAACCGGCGCGGACAGGGTGGTTCAGCCCGAACGCGAAGGCGGCATGCGGCTGGCGCACTCGCTGGTAAACGACAGCATTGTGGATTACCTCGACCTTTCAGATGAATACAGCATAGCCGAAGCGCGCCTGCCTTTGCACTGGGTAGGCAAATCGCTCAAGCAAATAGACGTGCGCCGAAATTACGGCGTATCTGTTATCGCGATAAGGCGCGACAGCGAGATAATTGTGACTATTGATCCTGATTCGCCCATGCGCGATGGCGACCGGCTTGTGATGATAGGCGCGAACGCTCAGCTTGAAAAAATACACTAGCCGCCCGGTCACCTCCGGCGCGACAGCCGCAGCCTACACAACCGCTGTTACGGCGCAGAATAATAACCCACAGGCGTACAGGAGCGGACGGAGGACAGCACTAAGCCACGCCCTCATATCAACATCACCAACGCTAGGTTGGTGATGTTTTTTATATGTGGCTGCCCACTTATTTATCTGGCATTGCAGCCGCGACAGTTAAAGAAATTCCTCAATTTCAGTTCCTGCGCGAGCATTTTTGCATCTCGCTTTGCTATTCCGCCTTTACAGGCGTATTTGACAAACAGCGAGCGGAAAACCACCGCGCGTATCCACGCATACAGCACGATGAGCGGCGAGAATACCGCAAGCATTATAGCTTCAATAAGAATAACTATGCACTTTAGTATCAGCTCCAGTATCCACACCGCTTTCATGCTTTGCTCCTCATTCCTTGCAATTCATATTGATGTTTCTTGCAACCTCGCTTATCGAGGCCATATACTCGCGGGTCATTTCAAGCGCCTGCTCGGCGGGTATTCCGCTTGCGGCAAGCTCCTTATAAAATGTGCCTACAGACTTGCCGATATTGCTCGCAGCTTCGGGCGAATACACGCTGTTTATAACACCTGAAAGCATTTTGGGTATTTTATCGCTCACGGTATCGAGTAGATCGCCAATTTCCTTTGGGCCTGCATTGTCCCAGCTAAACTTTTCATCAGACATTTTGTTTTCCTCCTAAAAATTATTTGCGGCTATTTTTATTGTTTCTTTCACCAACTCGAGCGAGCCTATCACCGGGCGCATAGCCTGTAGTGCCGGGCGCATAGCCCGTGAAAACGCGGATTGCGGCGCATAGCGCTGCGCGGCCTCCTTTTGAGGCAGCAAGTCGAAGGCATGAGCGCGAGCGTCCTTTAGCAGCTCAGCGCGGCTCTGACGAGCCAGACGCTTGATGGCAATAAGCTCGCTTAGCTCCTCGCGGCACGCGGCGCAGGCGGATATGTGCCTTAGCACCTCGCCGCGCTCCTGATGTGTGAGCGCATTGTTCACATAATCAAGGAGCATATCGCTATTGCATTCACTCATCATATTTCGCCCGCCTTTCTAAGCTTTGCTCTTATTGCCGACATACGGCTTTTCACCGTGCCTACGAGTATATCCAGCTCGTCGGCGGCTTCCTGATAGCTCATTTGAGCATTGAATACGAGCTCCACAAGCTCCCTTTCCTTGGCGGAAAGCGCATTTAGCAATGCGTTTGCCGTGAGCCTGGCGTCAACCTGCTCATAGCCCTCGTCCTCGGCGGCCACAAGCCGTGCTTCATCAAGCGAGCGAGCGTTTTTATCCTCGCTATAGCCCCGCCGGTAGTAATCCGCCAGCTTGTGCCGCGCAATGCCGATGCACCAGGTGGTAAAGCGCGCGTCGCCGCTAAATGAATGAAGCCCTTGCCAAATAGCGAGCATGGTGTCCGAAAGTATATCCTTGGCCTTGTGCGCGTCGCGCACTCGGGAGCAAATATACGCATACACCGCTTCGAGCCGCTCGCCTTCAAAAAGCCTTTCAAACGCGTCGCGATCGCCATTTGCCGCTTTTTGAATGAGCGCCTCCTCAGCGTATATCACCATGCCTCACCACCTCGCTTTCGCTCGTTTTCATATAATTAGTCGCAGAAAAAGGGGAAATGGTTCGGAAAAGTTTTTGGAAAATGTTAGGGATATAAAATCCGCACCTCTCATGTGCTAACCGTCTCTGACGGTTTGCTATTTCACAAACTCCGCGAGCGAGCGTTTTTCGTGACCGGCGCGGCCTGTGAGCGGCTTTGCGTGCATGAGCGAGCTTATCACAGCTTCCTCCACAGCGTATGCGGCAGCTCTAAAGAATCTGTCTATACGATTTTCATTTATAAGCTCCGCTGAAACTATATCGCGCTCCTCATAATGCTTAAAGCACCGCGCTGTTGAAAACGCCAGCGCAATATCGCCGCTGCCGTTGCCCCAAAATGCGCCCGTGCGCGCAGTGCCTACGCCCGCGCGCTTTGCAACGCGCAGAAGCTGGCGATAGCTAAGCGGCGCGTCCGTGGCGATGAGCAGAATTATAGAGCCTTTTTCAATGGGCAATTCATCATTTTTAGGCTCTTCAAACCTGTGCGAGCCTAAAACGAGGTCGCCCGCGTTGCCATTATTGCTCATAACCAGCGCGCCAAGGGTATATTCGCGCCCATCAAGGCTCACCGTGCGCGACGCGGAACCTATGCCGCCCTTATAGCCCATGCAGCTCATGCCCGTGCCCGAGCCGACCGCACCTTCTTCAAAGCGCTCGGAAGCGCTTGATATGGCGTGCAAAACGTCGCTTTCCTTAACGGCCAGCGCTCGTATATCGCTAAGATGCCCATCGTTGCACTCCATTACAACGGGGTTAACAGTGCCGGTTGAAACGCCTATATCCTCGTTTTGCGAAAGCATATATTTAACGAGGGCTGTATGCGCCGTACCAACGCTCAATGTGTTGGTGAGAATTATCGGCGTTTCGAGCGTGCCAAGCTCATTCACCTGCACAAGCCCTGCGCTCTTGCCAAAGCCATTTATCACATACGCCGCCGCGCCCACCTTATTTTTAAACATATTGCCCGCATGCGGAAGCACCGCCGTAACGCCGGTGTGCACGTCGCCCTTATTTATAGTGGTATGCCCCACCTTAACGCCCGGCACATCTGTTATAAGGTTCATTTTGCCGCGAGGCAGCTCGCCGAAAAATTCTCTCGGCAATATACTTTCAACTCCCATGACAATTCCTTCCTTATTATATTATTTAATTTCGCGACCGTCAGCGAAACGCGCTATTATATTCCTGTCATCATCGGCATATATCAGCCTTTCAAGCCGTTCTGGAAGCGTGAGCTCGCGCACCGGCTCGGACAATCTTTTTTCCGAAAGTACAAGGGCGTGAAGCGGCTTGCCCGCTTCAAAGCCCGGCTTGCAGCCGAAATATTCCTGCCCCGCCGTGGTGGCGAGATAGAAAGCCTCGCATAGCGTAAGGAAGCGCTCGCTCTCATCGAAGCCGCTATAATAATACCTCAGCTTTGACACGCGCACCGCCGCAGCCACGCTGTTCATCATTGAAAGGCTTGCGCCGCCCGCTATATCCGTGCCAAGCCCCACGCGAATGCCCTCTTGAAGCATTTTTCTTATGGGTGCGATGCCGGAATAAATATTTGTGTTTGAATCTGGACAGTGCGCCACCATTACCCCCGCGCGCTTTATTGCCGCGCGCTCGCGTGCATCTGAATGGACACAGTGCGCCATTACGGTGTTTTCCTTCCACAAACCGCAAGCGTCGTATGTCTCCCAATATTGCTCCAATGTGGGGCAAAGCTCCTTCACCCACTCTATCTCGGTTACATTCTCGGTAAGGTGCGACTGCACGGGCAGCTCATATTCCTTGGCAAGTTCGCCAAGACCGCTCATAAGCTCATCGGTACACGAGGGTGTAAAGCGCGGCGTAATTATCGGCTTTAAATTTTTAAAATGCGCTTGAGCTTCTTGAATAAATAAACGGGTGGCTAAAAGAGAGTCCTTTGTGGCTTCGATATAGTCGTCTGAGCTGTTTCTATCCATATTAACCTTGCCAACATAGCCCGATATGCCCGCCTTTTCAAGCTCCTCCATCAAAATCAGCGTTGCGGGGACATGTATGCTTGAAAACATAACCACGCGGGTTGTGCCGCGGGCAATAAGCTCCCTTGCGAGTGACGCATAGCTCTCGCGGGCAAAAGCTTCGTTTTTATATTTCGCTTCGGTTTTAAAAGTGTATGCGTTTAGCCAGTCCAAAAGCGGCAGATCCATGCCCATGCCCAGCATTGGATACTGCGGCGCATGAAGGTGCATATCAACAAATGATGGGGTTATTATGCAATCACTATAATCTAAAATCTGTGCATTTTGATATGCTTTGGGCATATTAGAAAATTCGCCCGAGGCTTCCACAACGCCGTTATTCACGGCTATAAATCCATTTTTAACGCAGCATAGCTCATTTAATTCCTTGGCATATACGAGCGCACCGCGCAGCAGTTTTCGGTTTTCCACAAAAATCACTCCCGTTTGTTTGTTTTTAGCAGGTTACTTAATTCATGCTTATTATCTATGTCCGCAAGCTCAAGCTCATCACTTATTTTGTGCAGCCTTAGCTCGTTTTCATGCCGCGCTATCACCGCTCCACCGCCCCTGTCGCCCTTTAGCGCACACAGCTCATCAAAATAAGCGGAGGGAAATATCACAGGGTTGCCGCGCCGCCCGTTTACCGCGAGCGCAAGCATTTTTTCATTTTGGGACGCAAAATCGTCCACCAGCGCGCACACCGTCTCCGCCCTTAACAGTGGCTGATCCGCCACCATGAACATTATAGCCGACGCATCGTAAAGCGTTTGTATGCCTAGCCATATCGTGCGGCTAACCCCATCATCCGGCTTGAGGTTCGGCACGGCGATAAAACCGCGCTTGCTTGCGGCGCTCATAA
>CAZUUR010000045.1:0-10512 GCA_964622815.1 uncultured Oscillospiraceae bacterium
GGGCGATTATATCCTCGCGCTGGAAAAAGCGGTGGCTAACGCAAAGAGCCGGTAATGGCGTCCGTTGGAAATCGCGTTTGGCGCGGGCAGCGGAAGGAAAAATAAAATGATTAAAAAACTGGCGGCGCTTTTTATGTGCGCCGTACTGCTTGTTGTTACGGGCTGTTCAAACGGACAGTCCGCTTCGGTGTCTAAAAACACGCGCTACGAAGCCACCTCGCTTGAGCTTTTCGACACTGTTACAACGGTTGTCATATACGCCAAGGACGAGGCTGAGGCAAAGGAGCAGGCGCAATGGATAATTCAAAGCCTCAAAGAGTATCACGACCTATATGATATATATGAGGAGCACGAGGGCGTAAAGGGCATAAAATATATAAACGACAATGCGGGCAAGCCGCCCGTGCAGACGGACGCTAGAGTGACGGAGCTTTTATACTTCGGTCTTGAGCTTTATAGCAGCACCTCCGGCATGCTGAATATCGGCCTTGGCAGCGTGCTCGACGTTTGGCGCGAATATCGTGATAAGGGCATAGAAAGCCCCGAAACGGCGCAGCTTCCGCCCATGTCTGAGCTTTTGAAGGCCAATACGCACACCTCGCTAAAAGCGGGCTCGCTCGTTATTAACCGAAGTGATAACACGGTAGCCTTGGCGGACGAGAGCATGAAGCTCGATGTTGGCGCTATCGCCAAGGGCTTTGCCGTTGAAAAGGTGGCAGGGGCCGCGCTTGAGCATGGCATAACCTCCGCGCTAATAAGCGTTGGCGGAAATGTGCGCGCAATAGGCGTTCGGGGCGACGGCTCGCAATGGAGCGTTGGCGTTCAAGACCCGGACGACGCGAGCAAGCTGCTTTGCACGCTTGACGTGGCAGATGGCGTGAGTGTGGTCACCTCCGGCACATATCAGCGCTTTTACACCGTAAACGGAAAGACTTACCATCATATAATTGATCCAAATACGCTTATGCCGTCCGTCTATTATAAATCGCTTACTATAATCGCCGGCGATTCGGGCTATGCGGACGCGCTTTCAACCGCGCTGTTCTGCCTTGAGCCGGATAAAGCCATGCAAGCGATAGAGTCGTCTGACGGGATAGAAGCTATATTCGTGCTTCCGGACGGCACAATAATGCAAAGCAGCGGCATCGCGGCCACCGCAAGGGCGGCGAACGGCTGATAAGGACTAGCGGGGGAGACGCGCTCTTTGTGAGGGCGGCGCTCATGCTAACAGGCTATAGTGTTGCTTGCGCAAAAAAACGGTGGAGGCTTGTTTTGCCACCACCGTTCTGATTTACTGCTAAAAACCATCGCGCAGGGCGGGGGAATTATGCGCGTATTGCTATTTCACAACCAAAACCTTCCCGTTTTCCAGCCCAAACACTGTAAGCCCGGCTCTTATGCATCGCTTTAGATATTCAATATCCTCCGCTTCTATCCTTTCGCCCGGTGCTAACGCCGCCGTGCCGGGCGGGTAAATTCCCACAGTTCCGGCGCATACGCGTCCAATAAGGCGCTTTGTGAGCGCGAGCGCTTCTGTTTGGCAAAGCGTAGCATCGCGCACGGATATAATCGTTTCATGCGGCAGAGCCAAGGCGGGCGTGCTTGTAAGCGGAGCTTTGCCGTAGGGCAGCGCATCGAGCGCACGAAACAGCCGCTCATACCACTCGAGCTTATCGTCCGGTGAGGTAATAAGCACGATGGAATCGAAATCCGCCATTTCAGGATATATTTCATGCTCCATAAGCGCGTGAGCCGCCTGAACGCCGCTTATTCCACGCCCAGTTACCCTGAGTGTAAGCCGCGTTGGGTCTATGGCGCGTATACCCAGCTTTTTTGGCGCTTCGTCAAGCAGTTCTATGCCGTTGAAAGCGCTCAGAAGCTTTTCACGAAGCGACAGTATGCGATTGAAATGCGTCTCATACCGCCCGGAAAGCCCATCGTGCACCGCATAATCAATACTGCACATCAAAACGTAGCTCGGGCTTGAGGTCTCAGTGAGCGCCATTGCCCTTCGTATCCGTGCGTCTGTGAGCGTGCAGTCCTTGCCCGCATGCAGCATGGCGGTCTGCGTGAGCGCGGCAAGCGTCTTGTGCGCACTCGTGCAGAACATATCCGCCTCGCGCGGCAGGTATTTTGACAGCACCTTTATAAATGGAAAGTGCGCCGCATGTGCCGCGTCCACAAAAAGCCGTGCGCCATGCGCGGTGCAAACTGCGCTTATCTTAGGAATATCTGCTATAAGGCCATAATAATTGGGCGAGGTTATAAGCACTGCGTCAATAGACGCATTTTCCCGCTCAGCACGCTTTAGCACGGTTTCAACGCCGTTTGCAGATACCACGCCAAAAAGCCCTGTTTCCTCATCGTATTCGGGATATACGAAAGCAACCTCGTGTCCCGCGAGCGCCGCGCCCGCAAGCGCGGATTTATGGCAGTCACGAGCGAGTAAAACCCGTTTGCCCTGCCCAAGCGATAATAGCATTGTGAGTATGCAGGAGGTGGAGCCGTTCACGCATAAAAATGAGTGCCGCGCCCCATAAACGCGGGCAATGTTTTCCTCGCTTTGAAGTATGCAGCCCTCGGGGTGCGCAAGATCGTCCGTCGGCTCAAGCTCTGTAAAATCCCATGCGACGAGCTTCTCTAAAATTTGAGTATTGCCCTTGTGTCCGGGCATGTGAAAACGCGCGGGGCTTTTTGCTTGGTAAGCTCCGAGCGCTTCAGGCAAAGTTGGTTTTTCTCCACTGTTCATGCTTAATTATGCTCGGCGCAATCAGCCTGTGCGGCGGCCTTTTCGCGCGAGGCGAGATATTCGTTTATATAGCCAACAAGCTTTTCACTGGGCGTAAAGGTGGCGTAAAAATAGCGGTTTTTCTGCTTAAAAATAAGCTTGTGCGCCGTTTTAACGGGCAGGGTGGTGCAGCGCTCCTCCGTGGCGCGCGCGGGCAGAACGGGGAAGGCCTCGCCGGGCGCGACGAGCGAAATTATTTCCCCCGGAAGCACCATGACGGCAATTTTGCCCTTGTTTGCAACCATTCTTTCAAAGCACACCGTTCCAACGTCATAAGAATAGGGCGCGTCCTCGCCAAAGGCGTTAAGCTCGCCCTCCTTGGGCTGTGCGTATATGGTGGTGTAGCGATAGGAGCATATACGCTTTGCGTATATGTAATAGCATATCCCCATAAGAATAACAAACACTAGTATGGTGCTTATTTGATTAAAAGGCTTTGGAAAGGTTTGGGTGAAATTGAGCACAGTGCGTATGAATACCATCATCAGCACCAGCACTGCCACAAGCACTATGTCAACTACCGCCGAGCCTTTTTTGTTTTCGCTTATTTCCTGATGCATTATATACCTCGTCAATAATAAAGTATATTTATAGTAGCATTGCAGGAGGTGAGTGTCAAATTGATTGTTAAATTAAATCCGCTGCCTTTATTTATCGTATGCCTGATGGTATACTAAATAATAGTTATTTTTTTGGAGGAATTTTATGTTTAAACTTATTACCGATTCCACGTGCGACATGCCTCCGGGTCTGCTCGCACAGATTTGCGTCGAGGCGCTCCCGATGACTTACACGCTTGAGGGCAGAGAGTATTGCTATACTCCTGACGTTTGCGAGCAGGACAGACACGTTTTTTACGATAAGGTGCGCGCGGGCAATCCCGCCGTCACGGCGCAGGTTGCGCCGCTGGTATACGAGGAGGCTTTTAAAAAGTGCTTCGAGGCAGGGCTTGACGTTATCTACATCGGCTTTTCATCGGCGCTTTCAGGCACGCTTGGCAGCGGCAAGACGATAGGCGAGAGCCTGCTTGAGGATTATCCCGATAGGCGCTTCGCGGCGGTTGACAGCCTTTGCGCGTCGGCGGGCGAGGGATATTTCGTTTATGGCGCGGCGGAGTATATGCGCAATTCACAGCCCGATTTCGATGCTATGGTAGCATGGCTTGAAGAAAACAGGCTTCGCGCTATCCACTGGTTCACCGTTGACGACCTTGCGCATCTTAAACGCGGTGGCAGGATAAGCGGCGCTACGGCCGCTATTGGCACGGTGCTAAAAATAAAGCCCGTGATGCATGTTGATAACGAGGGCAGACTCATAGCGGTGGATAAGGTGCAGGGCCGCAAAAAATCGCTTCGCCAGCTTGTGGATAGCTTATGCTGCTCGATAGACCGCGAGGCGAGCAAAATAGTGTTCGTCGGCCACGGCGATTCGCTTGAGGACGCTGAGCTTTGTAAGCGCGATATATGCGAGCGCCTCAATTATAAGGAAGATGAGGTTATTTTAACCTATATAGGGCCGTCCGTCGGCGCACATTCCGGCCCCGGCACGATAGCGCTGTTCTTCTGGGGCAATGACAGAATGAAAATGCTTAAATAGCGAAGTAAAGCGGGGGCTTGCCCCCGCTTTAACATTATCCATTTTGAGCGTGCCAGGTCGCTCCATTTTTATAAATGGCTTGCAATCTCCGTGCGAAGCGTCTTGATTATGTGCTTTTCAAGCCTTGAAATATAGCTCTGCGATATGCCAAGCATATCCGCCACCTGCTTTTGCGTAAATTCCTCGCGCCCGCCTATGCCGAATCTTAGCTCCATAATGCGCCTTTGACGCGGCTCAAGCTTATCCATTGCCAGAATGAGCAGGGATTTATCAACCTCATCTTCAATATCGCGTGAAACAAGATCGTTCTCCGTGCCTAGTATGTCCGAAAGCAATAGCTCGTTGCCGTCCCAGTCGATATTGAGCGGCTCGTCGAGCGATACCTCGAGCTTGAGCTTGCAGCTTCGCCTTAAAAACATGAGTATTTCATTCTCTATGCAGCGCGAAGCATAAGTGGCAAGCTTGATTTTCTTTGTTGCGTCAAACGTGTTGACGGCCTTTATAAGCCCTATTGTGCCTATTGAAATGAGATCCTCTATATTAACGCCGGTATTTTCAAACCGGCGCGCTATATACACAACAAGGCGCAGATTGCGTTCTATAAGCGTTTGCCTCACGCTTTCATCGCCGTTTGTAAGGCGAGTGAGCACCTCTAGCTCCTCCTCCTTTGTAAGCGGCGGCGGCAGCGCCTCGCCCGAATTGACATAATAAAGCGGCGCGCGCTTGAAAAGCCCTAAAAAGGCGTATAAAAGGCTAAGTAGTTTTTTCATGATTACAAACCATAGCTTTCGTTTGCGAAAGCTTCCCTTCCTCGGAATTGTGAGTGGTTTTGCGCCAGCAAAATCGTCGCATCGTTTGCGACAAAAGTCACAAAACTACCTCCGGATATTGTTAATATGGCAGCGCCGAAACGGGCAAAAGCGCGTCCGCGTCCACTATTGGTTTTTCCGCCAGCGCCACCACGGCCTGTAGCCGTTCGGCTCTGCCATCACTTTGTATGGCGAGAAAATCAGGTATAAAGCCAAAAAGCTCGCCGTTGCCAGATAGCGTGCAAAAGGGTATTGGCAGCGAGGCGTAGCAGCTTAGCTCCGGCGCGTACACTATTGCCGCCGGAAGCGAGAAAAGCGGCTCTGTGAGGGAGTTCCCGGTGTCTATAAGCGCACTTAGCTCGTAGCTTTGCCCCGCGTGCCTCAAAATAAGCTTAACGCGCATGTCGCCGCTGACGCGCCGCGCGAACACCTTTCTAACAAGCCTTGGCAGAAGCGATGCGAGCGCCGCGCCGTAAAGCGCCGTTCTAAGCGGCAGCCCAACTATCACGCGTCCGTTTTCTATACCGCCGCCAAGCGAATACGCGAGCGCCGTCACTGCTCCGCCCGTTATGAGCGCCGCTATGAACACAGCCAATGCACCCTTTAAAAAACCCCATACGTCCCCTGGCGAAAACGCGAACGCCATCAGCGCTCCAGATATAAGCTTGAGCGGCAACGATGCGAGCACAGGCTGTTTTAGCGCTATAAGCGAATAGCATGCGCCAAGCAGGGACGCGAGCACCAGCCGCCATAATGAAGCGCCTCGCCCGAGCGCCGCCTGTGCGGTGCGCAGGGTTAAAAAATCCATCACCGCGTTATCAAGCAGAAATATCTCTATATACATATTCATCACCCATGCGGAATATATCATGAAGCGTCCGCGAGAATTGTTTCTTTGCCGGCGAAAAGTGAAGGCTATTTTGTTGAAAAGCGCGGCGGCGCATGGTATCATCGTTTCGGAGGTTTTTATGAAACTTTTTTTGAGCGAAAGCTTTGACCCGTGGCACAACCTCGCTGTTGAGGAAGTGCTTTTCTCCATGCCGCGCGGCAATGAAATGTATTTATATCTTTGGCAAAATAAAAATACCGTGGTGATCGGCAGGCATCAAAATGTGTTCAAGGAGTGCCGCACCGCGCTTTTGGAAGCGGAGGGCGGCAAGCTCGCCAGGCGCACCACAGGCGGCGGCGCTGTGTTTCACGATCTTGGCAATCTCAATTTCACGTTTATAACCACAAAGGCCAATTATGACCTTGAGCGTCAGCTAAGCGTTATAATCGCCGCCGTGAGCGCTTTGGGCATAGACGCGGGCTTTACGGGCAGAAACGATATTATCGCGGCAAACGGCGCTAAGTTTTCCGGCAATGCGTTTCGCTTTTCAAATGAATACGGTATGCACCACGGCACCTTGCTGATAAACGCCGATTTAAATAAGCTTGGCCGCTATCTCGCACCGTCGCCGGACAAGCTAAAGGCCAAGGGCGTTGACAGCGTGCGCGCGCGAGTGTGTAATTTGGCAGATATTGCGCTAGATATAACGGTTGATACCATGAGAAAAGCGCTTATAGCCGCATTTGAACGCGAATATGGCGCTTTTGAGCAGATAAGCGAGGCTCAGCTTGATAAAGCTGCGCTCAATGCGGCTCAAGCTCTGCTTTCAAGCGAGCAGTGGCGCTACGGCCGCTCCCAAACGTGCGACGCGCGGCTTGATACGCGCTTTGCGTGGGGCGGGGTGGAGGTAGAGCTTAAAGTTGTGGGCGCAAGAATAAAATCCGCATGCATCTATTCGGACGCTATGGACGAGCTTTTTATTCAAAACTTGGAAAATGCGCTTTTGGGCGTAAACTATGAGCCTCAAGCAATGGCGAAAGCCGCTAGAACCGTGATTTGCGGCAATGGCGAGAATATAGATGTGGCGCAATGGTTTTTGCAAAGAGGCGAATAATTGAGTCTTTATCTGCGCAACATAGATTTGACCAATGTGAGGAGGTTAAAAATCTATGAGCGATTCAAACTCAATGAGAGGATGCCAGACAATCGGCTGTCAAATAGCCAGCTGTCGTCATCACAGTGACAAGGACGAATGCGAGCTCGAACGCATAAACGTCGAGCCTATGTGCGGCTGTCACACGGGCGAAGCGTGCGATGAAAGCTATTGCGCCAGTTATAAAACCAGATAGCGTAAAAGCGGGTAATTGCACAAAAAAGCGGCGTTTTCGCCGCTTTTTTTAGTTTATCTGCCTCGCTTGCGCGGTATCCTTGGCTATTTGCTCCGCAAGCGCGGCCATGCTATTAAATTTTTTTTCGCTTCTTAGCCGCTCCAAAAACTCCACTCGAAACGCTTCGCCGTAAATATCGCGCGAAAAATCAATTATGTGCGTTTCAACGCTCGTGCGTTCGCCGTTGACTGTTGGGTTCGTGCCAACGTTAGTAACGCCCGCGTATGCTTTGCCGTTCACCGTCGCCCGCGTTGCGTAAACGCCGGATAACGGAAGCTGCTTGTATTCTTCAAACACGAGGTTCGCCGTGGGAAAGCCTATTTTCGTGCCAATGCCCTTATCATGCCTTATGTTGCCGCACAAAGCGTAAGGTGCGCCGAGCATGGCGTTGGCGTTTTTTATATCGCCGCCCTCAAGCGCGGCGCGTATGCGCGTGCTCGATACGGCTTCGCCTAAATAAAGCACGGGCTTAACTATGCTCACTTCAAACCCCTGCTGCGCTCCAAGCTCGCATAGAAGCTCCGGCGTGCCCCTGCCGCCCTTGCCAAAGGTGTGATTATAGCCCACCACAATATGCTTAGCGCAAAACCTATCAACTAACATGCGTGCGAACGCCTCCGGCTCAGTTGCCGCGTATTCGCGGGTGAACATATCGGCCGCCACGGTGCAGCTCTCGCCGCCGCGTGCCTCAAGCGCCAAAAGTCGCTCTGAATGAGTCATCAAAAGCTTCGGTGTGCAAGCGAATATTTCTAAGGGGTGATTTTTAAATGTGTAAATAAGCATGGATAGCCGCTCCTGTGCGGCTATTTCCCGAGCCTTATCTATTAGCGCAATATGCCCTAGATGCACGCCGTCAAACGTGCCTAACGCAACTACGGAGCCATTATTTGCCATCGTTCGCGCTCCCGGTAAGAAAAGTTGATATATGCGCAAGCTCGCCATGCTTTTCGCTTATGCCTATAAATTCGCCGTCCACATAAAGCCTGTGCGCAACATTGTCCTCAAGCGGAGCAAGCGCCTCGCACGTTATCTCCGCGCCGTTTAAAAGCTGCTTTTTACGCCGCGTGCTAAGTCCATCAAGGCACATCGAAGGCATGGATTTAAGCGCCACGTCCGGCGGCAAAAGCGCTTGAGCAAGCCTGCCCTGCGCCTTTAGCGCTTCAAGCTCCGATACGGTATAGGCGGTGTCGAGCGTAAAATCGCCGGAGCGCGTGCGCACAAGAAAGCTCATATATGCCGGAACGCCTAGTATATCGCCAATGTCTTGACAGAGCGTGCGGATATATGTGCCGCGAGAACATTCTATGCGCAGCATAAAGCTTGAGCCGTAACGGCACAGCGCCTCGTTTTCCTCTGCGTCCGAGAGCACCTCGAGCGCACCTATATTCACAGTGCGCTCCTTGCGCGGCACGGTGATGCCCTCACGCGCAAGCTTATAAAGCTTTTGCCCGTCGTGGCATACTGCGCTGTACATGGGCGCAACCTGCGTTATATCGCCAATAAAGCGGGGGAGGACAGCGTTTAGCGCATCAAACGATATGCTTGCATGTGCCGCACTCCTTTGTGTGAGCGCACCGTAAGCGTCGAGCGTGTCTGTTGACGCGCCGAAGGTTATGCCGGCTATATATTCCTTGCGTTTATCGCTTAAATAATCAAAAAGCTTTGCCGCGCGGCCCAGGCAAATAGGCAAAACGCCCGCCGCGCCGGGGTCTAAAGTACCCGTGTGGCCGACGTGCTTTTCATCGAATATATGCCGTATATCCGCCACCGCATTGCTCGAACTCATTCCCGGCGGCTTTAGTAGATTAACTATGCCTTCTATGGCTCATTCCCCCAATGACGCTTTTATGAGCGCTTTAATCACCGCTTCCGTTTCGGCTTGTCCCGCTTGCGAGGTGTATCCGGCGGCAAATCTGTGCCCGCCGCCGCCAAGCGACGCGGATATTTTGCCCACGTCCACAATTTGCTTTGAGCGCAGGCTGACCTTAAATGTGGTGTTGGCCTCGTCAACGCCTCGTGCCAATACTGCCGCCTCAACGCCCTTTATATCCCTTAAATGGTCTATAATGCCCTCGGTGGCTTCCTCGCTTGCGCCTACTTGCTCAATATCGCGCTTTAGTATGCATGCATAAGCTGCCTTGCCCGAGCAAAAAAGCTCCGCTTTGCTAAGCGCCAGGCCGAGCAGCTTTTGCTTTTCGTAGGGCACGGTGCGATAAACCAAACGATTGATCTTGCAGGTGTCAACGCCGCATTCGCGCAGCTTTGCGGCCGTGTAAAACGTGCTGGGCGCAGTGTTTGAATAGGCAAAGCACCCCGTATCGGTCATGAGCGCCGAATATATGCACTCGGCTATATCAAGCGGCAAGTTCGCGCTTTTGTGCAGCAGCGCACATACGAGCGTAAAAATCAGCTCACCCGCAGCCGCAGCATCGCCGTCTACCACGTTTATATCGGCAAAGCCGGTGTTGGTGGGGTGATGATCTATGCTGGCGGTGCGTTTTGCCGCCAGAAAAAGCTTTGCGCTTTCGCCCAAACGTCCCATGTCCGCACAGTCAACGCTTATTGCCGTTTCATAGCCCTGCGCCGTGTCAGGCGTTTTATAATCCTCGCAGCAGGGGAGAAATGCGTATATATGCGGCACAGGATAATCGCACACCACCTCGGCGGTCTTGCCCAGAGCTTTTAGCGCAATATACAGCGCAAGGCTCGAGCCTAGAGTATCCCCATCGGGCGAGGTATGCGATATTATGGTGAAAGCGCCGTTTTGGTTTATCAGGTCGGCTATTGCCTTAAAGCTCATGTCGTCACCGTCTTTCCGTGCTGTTAATCATCGTCTTTAGGTTTATTGAGCTTGTTTAGTATATCGGCTATATGTATGCTGTATTCTATCGAATCGTCGCCGAAAAACTTGATTTTGGGAATATTTCTCAAATCCATTCGTCTGCCAAGCTCACGCATGATAAAGCCGGACGCGCCGTTTAATGCGTCTACCGTGGTTTTGAGCGCGTTTTCCACGTCGTTGTCGTAAACGCTCACACGGATTTTTGCCAGCTTTTGATCGTTTGTTACCTCGGCAGACATTATGCTTGTTAAAGCGGATAT
>CAZUUR010000046.1:0-10469 GCA_964622815.1 uncultured Oscillospiraceae bacterium
TGCCCTCGCGGAGCGATATTGAAAGACGCATGTATTCCTCGGGATCGCCCAAGGCATATATGCACGACACGGACGCCACAATTATAACGTCCCTGCGCTCGTTGAGCGCACAGGTGGCGCTGTGGCGGAGTTTGTCTATCTCATCGTTGACGGTGGCGACTTTTTCTATATAGGTATCGGACGTGGCTATATATGCCTCCGGCTGATAATAATCATAGTAGCTCACGAAATACTCCACCGCGCTATCAGGAAAGAACTCGCGAAACTCCGAGCATAGCTGCGCGGCCAAGGTTTTATTATGCGCGAGCACGAGCGTGGGCTTTTGAACACCCTCAATAACTTTTGCCATTGTATACGTTTTGCCGCTTCCCGTTACGCCTAGGAGCACCTGCGTGCTTTCGTTATTTTTTACGCCCTCAATAAGCGTTCTTATAGCTTCGGGCTGGTCGCCCTGCGGCTCGAACGGCGCTTTAACTCTAAATTCGCCCATACTCATCACAGCTTTCGCCGTATCCTCCTTTGGGAATTGTGGTCGGCTTCGCAAAACGAAGCTTTAAGCTTCATGCTCTTGAAAATCCACAGAAACACTCGAAACAAGCACCTTATGAATATACTCCTTAACCTTAACATGCTCAGGGTGGACTATATACTCGTTCAACCCGTCTATATCGTCAAACGTGGCAATGAGCGCAAGGTGATAGGACCTGTCGCTGCCAACTACGTCCCTGCCCGCCTCCATGGAACGAAGCGAGGGCACCTTGCCTACGAGCGATCTTAGCATGGGCGCTATTATGTCTGCCTCGGCGGGATTGTTATATTTGTGGCAAATAATATGCTTTATCATGTTTTTGACCTCTTTCTTATTTATCTTGCTGTGCTATTGTACCACAAAGCTTTTATATAGAAAATGCCGAATTATATTAACAATTCGGCATGATGGGCTGCTGCTTCAACGGCTTGCTTATACTGCGTTTTGATTGCGCTTGTATATCTCCATAAGCCCTTTTAATGTAAGCGTGGGATCAATATAATCTATCATATCCGTCTCCTCTGCTATGAGCGATGACATGCCGCCGGTAACAATGACGGTGGCTCGCTCGCCAAGCTCCTCGTCGATTTTTCTGAGTATATACTCCACCTGACCTACTGTTGCATTGATTATGCCGGACTGCACGGCGTCCTTGGTATTTGTGCAGATAACGTGCTCCGGCTTAATATATTCAACCTTTTGCAGCATTGCCGCACGCTCCGTAAGCGCTTCCGAGGCTACGATAACACCGGGGCAAATAAGCCCGCCCACAAAATCGCCCGCTTCAGAAATAACGGAAAAGCTGGTGGCAGTGCCAAAGTCTATAACCACGCTCGGCCCGCCGTAATTGACGAATGCGGCTACACTGTTGCATATTCTGTCCGCACCCAACAGCGATGGTTGGTCATACTTGATATTTATGGGCAAATCGAGTCTGTCGCTCACCTGCAAAACATTATTTTGCGGGAAATAAAGCTGCACCATGTGCTCCATTGTGAAATTTATCGACGGTATTACGGACGATATTATAACGCCGTCTACAACGGACGTATCCAGCTTTAGGTGGCTGAAAAAGCCTTCCATCTGAATGCCGTACTCATCGCTTGTAGCGCGAAGGTTGGTGTGTAAGCGCCATGAGCTAAATAGCTTCCCGTTATCGAAAAGCCCCGTTTTTATATTGGTGTTGCCTACATCAATAACGAGGAGCATAAACTATTTTTCCTCCGAACTTTTGGTAAATTTGCTTATTGCCGCGCACACGGGCAGTGCGATAACCGCCGCTACCGCCGCCTCACACGAGCCGGCTATAAGGCCTGTGCCGCCGATTATGCCCAACACCGGTGCTGAATCCAGCCCCGCCATTGTGAAAAAGAGCAGCATCAGCCCAAGATAAAACACAGTGTTTGTGAGCGAACCTGCTATTGCCGCCGGCACTACCGCAAAATGCTTCTTGCCCTTGCCTATGCGGCTGAAAAGTTTATGCACAAAATATGTTGTAACCGGCACGAGCAGCCTTGGCACCATGCTCATTACGATAACATACAGCGGACTAACGCCAAAGAGCGCCGCCGCCAAAGACGATTGCGGCACCATGCTCAAACCGCACGCGCTAAGAGTGCTCGCAAGACCAAAGCACGCGCCAAAAAGCATGCCCGCCTTGAGCCCTAGGATTATAGTGCCAATTATAACTGGAACGCAAAGTATTGTTACATTGATAAAGCCAAGCGGTATAAGGCCTATGGGCGTAAGCCCAAGCGCGAAAGTAAGCGCGATAAAGAGCGCGTAGAGCACCATGGTTTTTATCTTATCTCTGCCCATTTTATAATGCCTCCCATAAATTACTTTGATGAATGATTTATTATACATTATCGCGGCCACTTATTCAAATGTTATATTTTATATGCCAAATTGGCTTTACACAAAGCTTTTCGCAACATATAATAGGCATTGTAAATTTAATGGGGTGTGAAATGAAAGCTAAAAAGAAGAAAAAGGTGAACGTTCTGACCGTAATAGCGGTTGTGCTCACCATAGCCGTGGCAGGTATGGGCGCGTACATACTGCATTTAAGAAATGAAGAGGCAGCAAAGGAAACACTGCGGCTCGAGCTTATCAGCACGGGCGTATTCAATAAAGGGGTTAGCGTAAGCGGAATAGACATATCAAATATGACCGTTGAGCAAGCCAAGACGGCGCTTGAGCCGGTTGAAGCCAAGCTTGCGTCCGTGGCGCACTTTACGGTGAAGCTAAAGAACAGCACATACGAAATAGGCAAAGACAATTTCATATTTACATATAATACTCAGGAAGTGCTAAACGAGGCTATAATGCTTGCACGCGAGGGCGAGCTTGAGCAAATAGAAGCGGAAATCGCGGATATTGCCGCAAACGGCCGCACTTATGAAATAAAGTGCGATATACAGCTTGGCGACTGCTCGCCGCTGCTTGAGCTAATAGCGCAGGAGGCCTATATTGCGCCTGTGAACGCGAGCTTTAGCATGAAGCAGCTTGAGCTCAACCCCGAAACCAACACGAATAACGCAATCAATATAGGTTATCCCAATGAAAGCACCGCTTCCGACGCGCCAAAGACCACCATTGACGTGCGCGACCTTCGCTTTGATTTTGTTGAGCAGATTCAAGGCGTTACCATAGATAAGGACGCGCTCATCGAAACGCTCAAAACGCGCACGGCGCAGCGCGATTTCGGCACTGTTGAGCTTGATACCATTGCCCTTGATGCGGATATTACCATTGCAACCATAAAACAAAACCTTGTGCTGCGCAGCGAGGCGCGCACATTTTACGGCAAAACGCCTTACAACCGCGATACGCGTGTACATAACCTTAAAAAAGCAGCAGGCCTTATATATGGCACAGTATTGCAGCCAAACGATGTTTTTTCCGCCAACGGCATACTCGGCAACCGCACCGAGGAGGGCGGCTGGCAGCTTGCCCCCGCCGTTATTGAGGGCGGCGCAAAGAGCGAGGATCAACCCGGCGGCGGCGTTTGCCAGGTATCGTCCACAATTTACAACGCAGTGATCAAGGGCGATTTTGAGGTTGTGTTCCGCCAGGCGCACTCAAGCAAGCTTTCATACGTTGACGGTGGCTGCGATGCCACTATCGACAGCGGACGCATAGATTTTAAATGGAAAAACAATACAAGTGCGCCATTATACGTTTTTACATGGATAGACACGAAGGAAAAGTATGTGCGCTGCGAAATATACGGGCAGCCCTTTGGCGATGAGTTCGACTCCATAGAGATAGTGAGCGAGGAGCTTGAGCCTCTGCCCACCACATCGCCCGAATACATAGAAAGCTCGTCGCTCGTGCCGCCCTACTGGATGCTTAACAATAAAGCGAAGAAGGGCTATGTTTTCCAAACCTACGCTATCTATTATAAGGACGGCGTTGAGGTGAATAAAAAAGAGGTGGCGCTCACCACTTATAAAATGCACCCGGCACGCTATCTTGTATGGCCCGGATACGTTCAGGGCACGGTTTTGCAGGACGCATACAAGCTTGAGCCTTCACCAACGCCAATGCCCGTGACTACGCCAATGCCATAAAAATGTGAAGATACAGCTTTTTCGGGCACTTCGCGATATAGAAACCACTAAAGTATAACGGAACGGTCAACACCGTTCCGTTATTTTAAAGCAACATGTTTCGATTTTGCTACGGCCTTTATTTATCTCATATACCAACGAAGCTTTAGCTTTAGCTCGCCCAGCTCTAACACATCACCCTGCCTTAAAAGAAGCTTTTGGCGCGTGCTCACGGCTTCGCCGTTCACTATTGTGTCATAGCCGTTATCAAGGCTGATAACGGAGAGCCTGTTCCCCGCCACATCTATGCGGCAATGGGTGGGCGCGACGGTTTCCTCATCTAAAAGCACAAGCTGCGCCTCGCGTGCGGAGCGGCCTATCGTCATGCTAGATGTGAAGGCCTCCTTATAACTGAATCTATTGCCGGTAAGCCTTGCGAGCGTCATGTAGCAGGCGGGGCCTTCCGCAAAACCGTCGTCCTCGCCGTCCGCCAAGCGTTTCCTGCGCTTTGCGATTACCGCCACCAAAATGAGCACGCCTATCACGGCCATTCCGTCAATAATGGCCCAAGTTACGGTTTTATCCGATATGGCCTTGCTCATATCAGCATCTAATCCGGCAACGGGTGCTTGCGATGGCAAAACGGCGGCCTGTGTTGACGTTGCTGCGGCTGCCGGAACAGGCGTTGCGACGGGCGCTTGAGTGGGTTCTGGCGACGGTGCGTTTTTGCGGCGCTCGCTTAAGAGCACGCGCATATCCACATCAATATCGGATTTTAACTCAACGCCTGTTGCGCTCGCGGTAATTAGCAGATTAGAAAAAACATTTTCAATCTCAATATCGTTTAAATCATAATGCAGCACATAAGTGTCATCATCGAGCGCACGCACCTTTTCGCAGGCGTCCGTAAGCGCTTGCTGCGAATTATCAAGCGTAAGCGCCTGACCGCCCACAGAACGCCTTGCCAGGCTCCCAAGGGCGCTTATCGCTTCGCTGTTTGCATTTTTATCGGCCAAAATGCCTATCGTGCACACAGATATGCCGCTCTGCTCTATAGTTTTTGCGGCTTCCTCAAGGGTGACGCCCAAAGCGCCCTCGTTTTTTCCATTAGAGATAATAATAAGCTTGCGCGCGGGCTTCACGCCTATAGTTGAATTAAAAAGCTTGGCCGCTTGAGCTATGCCCGAATAAAGATCGCTCTTTTCGCCCGGCTTTATTAGCGCTAGCTGCGCATCTATCGCGCTTTTAACTGATGTAAATGGATTTTTATTGAGCGATTCGCCAAGTGGCATTACGGCTATATTATCATTCTTGCCCACGAGCGTTGCGGCCGCCTTTGCAAGCGCTTGAAGTTTTGGTATATCCTTCTCGCCCACGCCGCCAAGATCCGCAAGAACCAAATAAGATGTGCCGCCGCCTTCCGCTTCATACTTTGGCGCGGCGCTCACGCCAAGCTCAAAGCTATCCAGCATGGCGGAGAACTTGGTTTTTGACACGTCCATATTGGTGTGAAATACAACGCTTAGGGCTTCATTTGAAAGCAGGCAGCACTCAATATCAAGCTCAGGAGCTGCTTTTGCTTCATCGGCAAGGCAATAAAGCGGCAGCGCAAGCATCAGCGCGGCCAAAACAAGAGCTACAAGTCGATTTTTGCATTTATCTGCCATATCAATGAGTATATAGCAAAATTCATTGCGTTGCAAATAAATATGCTTTGCCGCTTAATTACTCCATGAATATTTCGAAAATAGAATTGTAGCGTCATGAGGACGTTAAATATCAACACTACATAGTGCTGCGAAAGGATGCGTGACACATGAGGATACAGAATTATTCCGTCGATATGGCGGCCATTTCAAGCAAGACTGAAGTTTATTCCAAGGAAGAAAGCATTAAAATATGGACAAAAGCGCCACAGGCCGATGAGACTGAGGGCGTTAAGCTTGAATTGAGCGAACAGGGCAAAAAGCTCAGCGACAAAAAAAGCGCTGAGGAAAGCAAATCGGGCGGCGAAGCAAACAAATTGAGCGACGAAACAAAAAACAAGCTCAATGAAGCCTTAGCCTTGTCAAAGACGGTCAAGCTCAACAATTCAAAGCCATTTAAGCTCTCCGATATGGACGATTTGAGGATCAAGCTTTTGCAGGCCATGATTGAAAGGCTCACAGGCAAAAAATTTAAGTTTGCGCTCGCTTTGGAGGACAACAGCGATAAAAGCGGGGATACATCAGCTTCGCGCGCAATGGATCAGCTTGCCAATATGCAAGGCTCGGCTCACGAGATGGCCGGAGAAGCAATAGCCGCACGGCAGGGCGCGTGGCATTTCACGGCCACTGCGAGCGAATCCTATTATAGAAGCGAATCAATGTCGTTCGCGTCAAACGGCGTTGTGAACACGGCTGACGGGCGCACGATAGCCTTTGACGTTTCGCTGTCAATGTCAAACGAAGTATACAAATCGCTTTCAACGAGCGTGGATATAGCCTCACAATTCTGCGATCCGCTCGTGGTGAACTTCAATGGCTCGGCAGCCGAGCTTACGCAAACCAAGTTTTCCTTCGACCTCGACGCGGACGGGAGCGCCGATCAAGTGTCCATGGCATGCGGCAGCAGCGGCTTTCTCGCGCTCGACAAAAACGGCGACGGCACAATAAACAACGGCAGCGAGCTCTTTGGCACTTCCTCCGGCGACGGCTTTAGGGATCTCGCCGCATACGACGAGGACGGCAACGGCTGGATAGATGAAAACGACTCCGTATACAACGAGCTTAGAATATGGTCCAAGGACGAAAGCGGCAATGATAAGCTTGTGGGATTAGGTAAGGCGGGCGTTGGCGCTATATATCTTGGAAGCGTGGCCTCGCAGTACGACGTGCGCTCAAGCACAGGCGATGTTAGCGGTGCAATAAGGCGCTCCGGCGTATTTCTTAAAGAAAACGGCGGCGCCGGCACTGTGCAGCACGTTGATTTGGCACTGTAAATCTTTATGGGAATTGAGGCCGGCTTTGCTTTAGCAAAACTGTCGCGCCTACCCAGGTGAAAGCCTCAAAGCCTAGTATGAACGACGAAGTCTTTCATACTTTTCCTCCTGAAAAACAAAAAAAGGCCGTTTCCCCAACGGCCTTTTTTTAAAGCTTTTTTATCAATGTGAGCATGTTTTTGCCGTTTTCGTATGAATATTTCACATCGTCCATGCTCTTTTTCACCATGAAAATCCCTAGACCGCCTATCTGCCTTTCCTCAATGCCAAGCGAGGTATCCGGGTCCTTATGCTCTAGCGGGTTATACGGCTCACCGCCGTCTATAAAGCTGATATGCGCCTTACCGTCCTCAACATAAGCGCATAGCTCAGCCTCGCCGCAAGAACTTTTATACGCATAGCTATAAATATTGACGAATATCTCCTCGGCCGCTATGGCAAACTGCGTCTGCACCTTTATTGAAGCGTCGTTCTCCTCAAGAAATTCGGCAACAAAGCCGAGCACCTCATCAAGCTGCTCCGGCTTTGCGCTAACGGTTATGCTTTTCATTCGCTCACCGCCTTTTTTACTTGAGTATGACTATTCAATATCCAATATATCACAGAAGCCTGTTACGGTAAAAACCTCCATAATAGTGTCATTTACGTTTTTAACCTTCATTGAGCCCTGCTTAGCCATGCGCTTTTGCGCCGCAAGCAGCACACGAAGGCCGGCCGAGGAAAGATAAACGAGCGACTTAAAATCGAGTATCAGCGCCGCCACGCCTTCGAGTGAATCGTTCAAAACGCCTTCAAGCTCGGGAGCGGTGATGGTATCGAGCCTGCCCTCAAGCTCTAAGGTAAGTGTTTGTCCATCTAAATTTTTGTTGATAGTCATTTTTACTGCTCCTTTATTTTGCAAAATTCTTCTTAATGGTTACTTCCGCAACATTGCCATGAACGCCAACGATAACATCGTCCGCAATATTAGCAACTATTGACTTTTCAAGCTCGTCCCACTGCTCGCCCTTTTTTGTTTCCGTCTCGATAAGCTCGCGATAGCGCTGGAGCGACCATTCGTTTGGAATAAGATACGCGCCATACTGCATATCGCCATAGAAGGTAGAGCCCATGGCGGCAAACTCCGTCGGGCCGCCGAACATGCCGCCCGCGAAAAGCTGGCGGATCTTGCCCATGAAACCCTTGGCGGACTCGTTTTCGCCAGTGCTCGAAGCGCCCAAAAGTAATTCCTTATCCTTATCGGATATATCCATATCCGCACGGGCGCGGGCGTGCAGCGTGACATCAAGATCGTATACCTCTATCCAAAACTCCGCATCATACTCAACCAGTATGCTCTTAACCATGCCTAAAAGCTCCTCCGCGAGCAGCCTTAACTGAAGGGCCTGCTTACCGGTAAGACCGCAATACGCGGCGCACTTTTCCGTTTGGTCGAGCGCCCTTTCTATCGTTGCATCGTTGCGCGGATATAGCTTGCATACATCTGTTACCATATTTATTACCTCCATATTGTTATGAATAGTTTAACGCGTATATTCCCATAGCGCAATAATCAATATTCATCACCCAAAAGCGAATTGGAGAGGCGCGCATTGGTCTCCTCGGCCCATGAGTATTCCGTCATATATTCACCGTTAAAATTTTTAATCGCGTCCTCGTCGCCCGCGAGCAATTCATAATAGTCGCAAGCGAAAAGATCCGGATTAACAAAGCGCTGCTGGCCGCTTGAGCCGAGAATAAATTCAATTCCGACACCGGAAAGTATTTCTCTTAGCCGCTTGCAGGTCATTCTGTAGAGCGATTGCGTGCCCGGATCGGGCGACCTATCCTCCCAAAGATAGGATATTGCCAGTCCCGCGGTGACTGAGCCTCCGTTTTTATCCACAAGTATGGCAAGCAGTTCCTTTGGCTTGGCACTGTTGATAGGAAATAGCCTGCCGTCAACATACACCTCAAAATTAGGCATTGTTTTTATTCTCACTCGTTTGCCCGGCACAGGCTTAATTAGCTTTGCCCGCTCAAGCGATATGCTCGCGTCGTCCTTTGAAAAGGGCTCTAAAAGATAATCCACCGCCCCCGCCCTGAACGCCGCGTATGCCGCCCGCTCGTCCTTTGAGGTGATGACAATCTTTATATTTATATCAATATCCTTTAATTCTCGCGCAAACTCTATTCCATGAGCTCCATTTAGCTCCACAGCCACAAACGCCACGTCCACGGTGTTTTTACGCGCATACTCCGCGGCGTCCAAACTTTTTGTAAAAGCGTTTACAACACTCGCCTCTAAAAGATCCATAACGGCGGCTTTAAAATTTGAGAGCGCTGCCTTATCATCATTCACATACAGTAAATTCAATATGAACCCTCCAATGCGAAAAATGTTGAATTAAAACATAATTTATTATACTACATACATACGGCTAAAGTCTAAAAGATTTTTTTGTTACGCTTTTTTTACACGTTTAACATTATTATGTTTATAAATATAGCCTAATATCAGCGGTATTGAAATATTGTGCCGAACAATGTATTATTATAAGGAGAAAAGGTATGTTAAAGAGCACAAAGGGCAAGCGTGGCTCACCTGACGCGGAATTTATGCTCTCAAGCGACGATGAGGAAAAAATCGTTGGGGGAGTTAATTCATCGACCTTTGATTATATCGAGGCCGGAATAAAGCTATTTAGTCAGGATAACGGGCCAACGGAATTTTTTTATTGCGGCAGGCAAATAAGCAAAGCCCATGCCGACGCGATACTTAATTTCTACACTGCTCATGGCAGACGACCGGCTCAAAGCGAGATGCCGCTTTATTAACGCGCTTGCTCAGGTGAAAACGCGGCGGCCATCTTGCACATACGTTTATGAAAGGCGGCATCATGGAAGACAAGCAGCGCTTATTTCGCGAATCCACAGTTAAACGCATATCATCACCAGATCAATTAAATGATTATGTTCGAGTTACAAACCCCGGCGTATGGCTTCTGCTCACCGCGCTGCTTTTGCTTTTGGCGGGAGCGCTCGTGTGGGGCTTTTTAGGGGAGATAAAAACTGTGAAAGAAGTGACCGCCATTGTGAATAACGGCGAGGCGGTTTTTTATTGCGAAAGCAATGGCGATTATTCAATAGGTATGCCCGTGAAGCTTGATAACGGCACGACCAACGCTATCAGCGAAATTAACGCTCAACCCATTTCGCGTGCCGATATTGAAACGCTTTACGATGAATACACACTATTTGAGCTAGACCCGCCGCCATGGGCATACGCCGTGACGGTATCAGCGCCTGGAATTAACGATGGCATTACCACGCTCAATATCACTACTGACAGTGTTAGACCAATATCTTTCATATTAAATTGACGGAGGAACGGCTGTGATAAGAAAAAAACGCATGCCACAACCCG
>CAZUUR010000047.1:0-4837 GCA_964622815.1 uncultured Oscillospiraceae bacterium
TTTTTCCCAGGTGAGGAAAAAATCGCCCTCGTACATATCCTGGAAGTTCAGCTTATCGAGTTTGTCGGTATACTTCTTCACGTTGCTCATGCTTTTTCTCCTCTATATCTTAATAAAAGTTTTAGGGGATCGTGCCTTACTTAATGTCGTTGTTGGTTTTGCCGGCGCGGAACTGGACCACGTCTTCCGCGCTCTTGCCCTTATAGAGGCCGGGGATGGCGGCATAGACCGCCGCGCAGGTCACCAGGTCCTGCTTCCAGGTCACTTCGTTGGGGGCATGGGCCTGGGACTCGGCGCCGGGGCCGAAGCCCACGCAGGGGATGCCGTAGCGGCCCTGGATGGATACGCCGTTGGTGGAGAAGGTCCACTTGTCAATCAGCGGACGGTCGCGCTTATCCATAGCGTCCGCATGACCTATGCGTTTATCTCCAAAGAGCGCCTTGTGCGCGTCGGCCACGGCCGCAACATGCGCGGAGGTTTCTTTATTTATCCATGTGGGGAAATAGCACTCTGTTTCATACTTGAGGCCTGTCCACGCCGGACGGTCGTACATATACATGGAAACCTTTGCGCCGTGCTTTTTGCACGCGGGCAGGTTTTCTATCTCCTTTAGGCAGGATTCCCAAGTTTCGCCCGCCGTCATGCGCCTGTCGAGCGATATTGCGCACGAATCCGCAACCGCGCAGCGCGAAGGCGAGGTGTAAAAAATCTGCGAAACGGTAACCGTGCCGCGGCCAAGGAAGCGTGCGTCCTCAAAATGCTCAGCATTGAATTTAGGCTCAAGCATTTTTACAAGCCCCTTTATCTCGTCCTTATCATCGCAGCCGTTAGCGTTGAGCGCCTCAACGTTTTTGATTATTTCCGCCATTTTATATATGGCGTTGTCGCCGCGCTCAGGCGCTGAGCCATGGCAGGATACGCCCTGCACGTCCACGCGGATTTCCATGCGTCCGCGATGCCCGCGATATACGCCGCCGTCGGTAGGCTCGGTGGAAACAACAAATTCAGGGGTTATCTTATCTTCGTTATGAATGTATTGCCAGCAAAGCCCGTCGCAATCTTCCTCCTGCACGGTGGCAGTGACAAGAATTTTGTAGCCCTCGGGTATGAGGTTTAAGTCCTTCATTATGCGCGCGCCGTATACTGCGCTCACAACGCCGCCCTCTTGATCCGAGCCGCCGCGTCCGTATATGATGTCGTCCGTTTCATAGCCCTCGTAGGGGTCGTTCTTCCAGTTGTTGATATTGCCTATGCCAACGGTGTCTATATGACCGTCAAAAGCGATTATCTTATCACCAGTGCCCATATAGCCGAGCGCGTTGCCTTCGGGGTCTATCTCGGCCTTGTCAAAGCCGAGCGCCTTCATTTCCTCTATGGTGCGCTTTATAACGCCCTCTTCTTCGCAGCTTTCGCTGGGTATCTTTATAAGGTCGCGCAAAAATTTGGTCATCTTGGGAAGATAACCCTCCGACGCTTTTTTTACAGCCTCAAAATCCATAGTCAAATCCATCCTTTGCTTAATTTAAGTTGTTCATGTTTAGATAGGAGTAAAGGGTATATTTGCTGATACCAAAGTAATTTGATATCTTATCGCCGCTCTTTGTTATGAGCATAGCGCCCATATCGTTGAGATAATTTATCGCTCTAACCTTATCGTCCTTATTCATAAGCGCCACAGGCTTTCCAACGAGCGCCACGCTGCGCTCTATAAGGTCGTCGAGCAATTCGTTCACATTAGTAGGTATCTTTTCCGCCTCGTCGCTGGTCTTGGTGCTTTGAAGTATGGAGCCTATCGCGTTTTGGCTCATCATGAGCGGAGTAAGATCGTAATTTATTGAAAATATGCCTATTGGCTTGCCGTTATCGTCTTTTATATATACAGTGCCAGAGCGCAGCATGCGCCCGTCCCGCGTTTTGGTGAGATAATTGTATTGATCCTTTAACTCATGCTTGCCAGGCCGCATAGCGTCTAAAACAACGTGCGAAGGCCCGCCGCCGGTAGCGCGGTTTGAAACATGCCCGTTTTCTATGTAGCATATAGTGTTTTCAGGATCGCCGCTCGTGAGGTCATGCACTACCACCTCGCAGTTGCTTCCAAATTGGGTGGTTATCGCCTGCGCTATGCTTTTTAGCAGTTCAAGCGTATTATCCTTCATTATCCGCCTCCAAAGTGAAACATATATTATTGCTACAATCAATATATCACACATCGACGCGATTTCAATAGGCAAATCAACAAATTTTTAGGAAACTTTAATAATTTTTTTTAGGTCGGCACTTGAAAATGATATATAAAAATGCTATCATAGATTTAGCTAAATATCGGAAGCTGTAAGGGAGCGCTAAGCGCGCGGGCTGCACATGAGTGTTTTGTCCGCGCTTTTAATTTATTATAGGAGGCTTTACCATGTATCTTATAGGAAACGGCAGGCTAATCACTAGGCTCGACACCACACCGTATCTTGAAAATGGCGGCGTAGTGACGGACGGGGCGCTTATAAAAGAGATAGGTGAGACGCAATTTTTAATGCAAAAATATCCCCAGGCTGAATTTATAGACGCGCGAGGCGGCGTTATAATGCCCGCGTTTATAAATGCGCACACGCATATATATAGCGCGCTAGCCCGCGGCCTTTCCATAAAGGGGAACGATCCGCACAATTTCCTTGAAATACTTGAGGGCATGTGGTGGAAGATAGATAGAGAGCTTATGCTTATGGACACTCAGCGCAGCGCCTACACCACATATATAGATTGCATCAAGACCGGCTGCACCACTGTTTTCGATCATCATGCCAGCTATGGTGAAATTGAAGGAAGTCTTTTTGAAATAGAAAAGGTGGCAAAGGAGCTTGGCGTAAGAAGCGTGCTCTGCTACGAGGTGAGCGACCGTGACGGCGAGAAGAAGCGTGACGCTTCAATAAAAGAAAACGTGGACTTCATTAAGCACTGCAAAAAAGAAAACGACCCCATGATAAAGGGAATGTTTGGCATGCATGCCGCGTTTACGCTGTCGGACGAAACGCTTGAAAAATGCGTTAAGGAAAACGACGGAATGACGGGCTTCCATATCCATGTTGCCGAGGGCATGAACGACGTTTACGATTCGCTTCAAAATCACGGTAAGCGCACGGTGAACCGTCTGCACGACATGGGCATTTTGGGCGAAAAAACACTGCTTGGTCATTGCATACACATAAATCCTGCCGAGATGGATCTTATTAAGGCCACAAACGCCATGATAGTGAATAACCCCGAATCCAATATGGGCAATGCCGTAGGCTGCTCGCCTGTGCTGGAGTTTTTCAAGCGCGGCCTCCTCGTTGGCATGGGAACAGACGCGTATACTTTTGATATGCTTGAAAGCCTCAAGGTGGCGCTCATAATCCAGCGCCATAACGCGTGCCTGCCTAATGTGGCGTGGGGCGAGGCAACAAGTATGCTATTTAAGAATAACGCCAAAATATGCTCAAGGTATTTTGATACTGAGCTTGGCGTTTTAAAGGCCGGAGCGGCGGCGGACGTTATCGTGATGGACTATAAGCCGTTCACGCCATTTAGCGGCGATAATATAGACGGACATATTATTTTCGGCATGGCAGGCCGCCAGTGCGAGACTACCATGGCAAACGGCAAGCTTCTTATGAAGGATAGAAAGCTTGTGAATATAGATGAGCTTGCCATAAACGCCAAGACGCTTGAGGTGAGCGAAAAACTTTGGAAAAGGCTTAACGGCTAAGAATACGGAGGCATAATATGAGCGAAAGAATGACACCCATACCTTTTGAACAGCTACTTACATGGATGATTTCGGAGCATGAAAAAGGCTCAGTGTTTGGCGTTAGAAAGCCGTATAAGGCGCCCGGCAAGACGCTGCCGCTTTTTAATGAAAAAATCGAAACGCCATTCGGCCCCGCCGCGGGCCCCAACACTCAGCTTGCGCAGAACATAATTGCCGCGTATTATGCGGGCTGCCGCTTTTTTGAGCTTAAAACAGTTCAAAAGATGGACGGCGCGGAGCTTGCGGCGTGCGTGCCGCGTCCGTGCATACTCGCGGCGGACGAGGGCTATAACTGTGAATGGTCAACAGAGCTAACCATACCCAACGCCTTTTGTGAATACGTTAAGGCGTGGGTGCTTATAAAATATTTTTCAAAAAAGTGGAAGCTTGGCTCGCCCGACGGCTTCTCGTTCAATATGAGCGTCGGCTATGATCTTGCAGGCATAAAAACCGATAAGATAAACACGTTTATAGACGGCATGAGAAACGCGGCTCAAACGCAAGCCTTTAAAAGCGCAATAGCGGCGCTCGCCGCACGTTTTCCGGAGGACAGGGCGTATATTGAGAGCATAAGCCCCGTTATCTGCACGGGCGTAACCGTTTCAACGCTCCACGGCTGCCCGCCGCAGGAGATAGAGAGCATAGCTTCCTATCTTATATGCGAAAAGCATTTAAACACCTTTGTCAAGTGCAACCCAACCATACTGGGCTATGATACAGCGCGCGAGCGTCTTAACGCGGCTGGCTTTGATTATGTTGCCTTTGACGAGCATCATTTTAATGAGGATTTGCAGTATAAGGACGCCATTCCCATGTTTAATAGGCTCATTGAGCTTGCCAAGAACAATGGGCTTGAGTTTGGCCTCAAGCTTTCAAACACTTTCCCCGTGGACGTAAAGCAAAACGAGCTGCCCAGCGAGGAAATGTATATGTCGGGACGGGCGTTGTATTTGCTCACCATTGAGATGGCTGCCCGCATATCAAAGGAATTTGAGGGCAAGCTGCGCCTTTCCTATTCAGGCGGCGCGGACGCTTCAAACGTGGCGGAGCTGTTTA
>CAZUUR010000047.1:4937-10429 GCA_964622815.1 uncultured Oscillospiraceae bacterium
CTGCGCCTTTCCTATTCAGGCGGCGCGGACGCTTCAAACGTGGCGGAGCTGTTTAGCGCCGGTATATGGCCCATAACAGTTGCCACCACAATATTAAAGCCGGGCGGCTATCAGCGCGCGACGCAGATTGCGCTTACGCTTGAGAATTGCGATTACGAGCCGTTTACGAGTGTCTCTTTCAAGCGCGTTCGCGCCTTGAGCGACTCGGCCACGAGCGAGGATTACTATAAAAAGCCCGTAAAGCCGCTGCCGGAGCGCAAAATTGATAAAAAAGTGCCGCTTACGGATTGCTTCATGGCGCCCTGCAAGCATGGCTGCCCCATAGGTCAGGACGCACCGGAATATATTGAGCTTTGCGGCAAGGGCCTTTTCCTTGAAGCGCTCACGCTTATAACCGAGAAAAATCCGCTGCCCTTTATCACAGGCACTATTTGCGCCCATCACTGCATGGATAAATGCACGCGTAATTTCTATGAAGCTCCGGTGAATATCCGTGCAACTAAGCTCATTGCCGCTCAGGGCGCTTACGATGAGCTTGTGGCGCTCATTAAAAAGCCCGAGCCGCGCACGGATAAAAAGGTCGCCATAGTGGGCGCGGGAGCGGCGGGCATATCGGCCGCGTATTTCCTTGCACGCGAAGGCGTTCCGGTAACGGTATTTGAGCGCGAAGCCAAGGCGGGCGGCATAGTGAGAAATGTTATTCCGTCCTTTAGAATAGCTCACGAGGCTATTGACAGCGATGTTTCGCTTGCAACGGCTTATGGCGCCGAGTTTAGGTTTAACACCTTAGCGCCCGATGTAAACGAGCTTAAAGCTATGGGCTACGATTATATCCTGCTCGCCTTTGGCGCTGAAAAGCCGGGCAAGCTTGAGCTTGCGGGCAATACCATAAATGTTATCGAATTTTTAAAGGCCATAAAGCGCGGTGAAAAGATTGACGCCGGCAAAAATATTGCCATAATCGGCGGCGGCAACAGCGCCATGGACGCAGCGCGCGCAGCAAAGCGCATTGCTGGCGTTGAAAGGGTGAGCATTGTTTATAGGCGCACAAAGAAATATATGCCCGCCGACGCTGATGAATTGCAGCTTGCAATAGACGAGGGCGTTGAATTTTGCGAGCTGCTTTCGCCCAAAAAGCAGGCAAACGGCGAGCTTGTATGCGCAAAAATGGCGCTTGGCGATTTAGATGCTTCCGGCCGCCGCCGTCCTGTTGAAACGGACGAGCTTGTCAGCGTTCCCGCTGACCTGGTTGTGTACGCGGTGGGTGAGCACCCCGACGACGCGGCTTTTGCGCGCTACGGAGTTATAGTGGATAAAAACGGCAAGGCTGAGTTTAACTCCCAAAACGGCGTATATGTAGCAGGTGACGCGCTTCGCGGCCCAGCCACGGTGGTAGAGGCCATTGCGGACGCTCAGAAATTTGCAAACGCCGTGCTCGGCGCTCAGCACGAATATAATGTTCCCAAGGAAGCCGTGCCGAATAAGGCAGAGCTTTACGATAAAAAGAGCAATCTCGTGGGCAGCGCACGCTGCGGGGCGGATCGCTGCGTTGGCTGCAATACGCTGTGCGAGAATTGCGTGAGCGCCTGCCCGAATAGGGCTAATGTGGCTGTAAAAGTGCCGGGAATGGATATGGAGCAGGTGCTGCACATTGATTATATGTGTAACGAGTGCGGCAACTGCGCCATATTCTGCCCGTATCAGAGCCGTCCCTTCAAGGATAAGCTCACGCTTTTTGCAAATGCGGGCGATTTTAAGGATAGTGAAAATCAAGGCTTCTATCTGCTTGGTGATGAGCGCGTAATGCTTAGGCTAAACGGCGCTGAAAGGGAGATTGACCTTTCAAAGCCCACAGATCTTGACACGGCGCTTGAAAAATTTATACTTACGGTTATAAAGGATTATCCGTATCTGTTTTGATGCAAAAAACGGAGGTAAAACGCATGGTAGAATTATTTGTTAACGGGGAAAGCGTTCTTGCGCGCGAGGAGCAAAAGCTCATGCCGTATTTGCGGGACGAGCTTAGGCTTACCTCCGTTAAAAACGGCTGCGCCGAGGGCGCGTGCGGAACTTGCACCGTTATTATAGACGGCAAGGCGCAAAAGGCGTGCGTGCAGCGCATGGAAAGGCTCGCCGGCAAGAAGATAATAACCGTGGAGGGTCTTTCACCGCGCGAGAAGGACGTTTACGCTTATGCATTTTCGGAGGCGGGCGCGGTGCAGTGCGGCTTTTGTATACCCGGCATGGTGATGTGCGCAAAGGCGCTTATAGACGTATGCCCCGAACCCACGCGCGAGCAGGTGTGCGATGCGATAAAGAATAATATCTGCCGCTGCACAGGCTATAAAAAGATAGAAAAGGCAATTTTGCTCGCGGCGGAGCTTATAAAAAGCGGTGCGTCCGTGCCGCAAAACGATGCTCCATGGCTCGTTGGCGAAAATGTGCACAGGGTGGACGCCGCCGCTAAGACATTGGGCGAGGCCAAGTATGCCGACGACTACTATTTTGACGGCATGGTTTTCGCGTCAGCCGTGCGCAGCGCATATCCGCGCGCAAGGGTGCTTAGCATAGACGCTCACGAGGCGCGTGCGCACAAGGGCGTGCTAGCCGTGATATTAGCCGAGGATATTCCCGGCAAGCAAAAGATAGGTCATCTTGTTCAGGATTGGGACGTATTGATACCCGTTGGCAAAACAACGCATTATATAGGCGATTCCGTCGCGCTCGTGGTGGCGGAGGACGAGGAAACGCTTGAAAAGGCAAAAAGCCTTGTTAAGGTTGAATATGAGGAGCTTGAGCCGCTCACCTCGCCTGAAGCTGCAATGGCGGAGGGCGCGCCGCTCGTTCATGAGAACTCAAACGTACTTTCAGTGCAGCAGCTAAAGCGCGGCGATGCGGATAAGGCCATTGCCGGCAGCAAGTATAAGGTGACGGCGCATTATTCAACGCCGTTTACCGAGCACGCTTTTCTTGAGCCCGAGTGCGCCGTAGCTTTCATTGAAAATGACACCGTGCGCATAATTTCGGGCGATCAGGGCATTTACCAAACCCGTAAGGAATGTGCGGCAATGCTTGGGCTTGAGCCTGAAAAGGTTCGCGTGACGGCGGCGCTAGTTGGCGGCGGCTTTGGCGGCAAGGAGGATATGAGCGTGCAGCACCACGCGGCGCTTGCGGCATATTTGCTAAAGCGCCCGGTTAAGGTGCGCCTAAGCCGCAAGGAAAGCATTATGGTGCACCCGAAGCGCCATGCAATGGAGATGACCTTCACTACCGCCTGCGATGAAAACGGCATACTCACAGGCATGAAAGCCGAGCTTATAAGCGATACTGGCGCTTACGCAAGCCTTGGCGGGCCTGTTTTGCAGCGCGCGTGCACTCACGCGGCAGGGCCTTATAACTATCAAAATGTAGATATAATAGGCAAGGCGGTTTATACCAATAATCCGCCCGCTGGCGCATTTCGCGGCTTTGGCGTGACGCAGAGCTGCTTTGCAACGGAGATGAATTTAAATAAGCTTGCAAAGCTTGTGGGCATATCGCCATTTGAAATGCGCTATCGCAACGCCATACGCCCAGGGCAGGTGCTGCCAAACGGCCAGATAGCAGATGCTTCCACCGCTCTTGTTGAAACGCTCGACGCTGTGCGTGCCGAATATGAAAGCAACCCGTCCGCAGGCATAGCCTGCGCCATGAAGAACGCCGGGCTTGGTGTTGGCATACCGGACATTGGCCGCTGTGATATAGCCGTATTAAATGGCAAGGCGCATGTGCGCTCAAGCGCGGCGTGTATTGGGCAGGGCATGGGCACAGTTCAGCTTCAAATGATATGCGATACGGCGGCGCTCCCGCGCGAGCTTGTTGTATACGACGCGCCGGATACGGCGTATGCGCCGGACGCGGGCAACACCACCGCCTCGCGCCAGACCGTGTTCACCGGCGAGGCCGCCAAACGCGCGGCGCTGCTTATTCGCCAAGCTATCGAGAAAACGCATAAGATGCCTGTGAACGCGCTAAGACAGCTTGAGGGCGAGGTGTATCACGGCGAGTTCGCGGGCGCGACAGACCCAATGAATTGCGATAAGCCTAATCCAGTTAGCCATGTGGCTTACGGTTATGCCACCCATCTTACCGAGCTTGACGACGCGGGCAGAGTAAAGCGGGTGATAGCCGCGCATGATATAGGCAAGGCGGTCAATCCGCGCGCGCTTGAGGGCCAGATAGAGGGCGGAGTCACGATGAGCCTTGGTTATGCGCTCACCGAGGATTATCCTCTTGATAACGGCCGGCCGACGGCTAAATTCGGCACGCTCGGCCTTTTCCGCTCGATTATTACCCCGGAAATAGACGTGAGGCTTGTGGGTCACGGCAAAAACGGTCTTGCCTTTGGCGCAAAGGGAGTGGGGGAGATAGCTTCTATCCCAACAGCGCCGTCCGTGGCGCTTGCCTATGAAAATCGCGATGGTGAGGAGCGTGTGAAGCTTCCTCTAAAAAATACTCCATATAAAAAGTGAAGGAGACAGCCATGCAGTTAAATAGATTTATCGATCACACACTCTTAAAGCCGGACGCTACCCGTGCGCAGATAAAAAAGCTGTGCGATGAGGCAAAAGAATATCACTTTGCAAGTGTTTGCGTTAATACTGTACACATTGCCTATGTTACGGAGCTTTTAGGCGGCACGGACACCGCGCCCTGCTGCGTGGTGGGCTTTCCGCTCGGCGCAATGCTCACAAGCGCAAAGGCATTTGAAGCACGCGAGGCCGTGCGTCTTGGCGCAAAGGAAGTGGATATGGTTATAAATGTGGGCGCGGCCAAGGAGGGCGATTTTGAAACCGTTGAAAAAGACATAATGGCCGTGGCCGACGAAACTCGCGATAAGGCGCTTTTAAAGGTGATAATCGAAACCTGTCTGCTTAACGATGATGAAAAGGTTAAGGTCTGCCTTATCGCAAAGCACGCGGGTGCGGACTTCGTTAAAACGAGCACAGGCTTCTCAACGGGCGGCGCAACCATAGCGGACGTTATGCTTATGCGAAAGACCGTGGGCATAGAGATGGGCGTTAAGGCCTCAGGCGGCATTCGCACCATGGACGACGCCATAGCCATGATAGAAGCGGGCGCCACCCGCCTTGGCACAAGTGCGGGCGTAAAATTGATGAGCTAAAATACGGAATTATTTAAGGCCGCGTCTCGACGCGGCCTTAAACATCTCGAAACGGTCTTGACCGCTCCGAGATGCCTTGCACCCTTATTATTGCAAATAATGATATATATTTGTATTATTTCATTTATTTGTGTTGACAGGCCGCTCCAAAATCTGTATCATTTACAAAAGTGTGATTTGAAGTTAATCGCACTTGAGAGCAAGCGAGCCCGATCGCGCTCTGAATATGGTAATCGCGCGTATCGGCACCAAGGTTAAAACCATTGGTGTTTTTTTAAAAGGAGGCAGAGATAATGGATAGGCTCTATTATGACGCGGTAAAGAAAAG
>CAZUUR010000048.1:0-10409 GCA_964622815.1 uncultured Oscillospiraceae bacterium
GTCATATAGAAAACGTCGCCCTGAGTGATGGTGACATATTCGTCCATATAGCGAAGCGGACGCGCCGCGCTGCGGGGAACGTCGCTCCTGTCCGGCCAGGTGGAAAACGGCACGCCAAAGCCCGTGTGACCGGTGGTGAACGATTTTTTGTTGAACTGCGTATCGCTCGCCATGTGAAGCCCCTTTAAATTCACGCTCGCCGCTATCACCTTTGCGTTGCTGCCAGCCTTTATAAGGCCGCGCGCAGTGCCGGTGAGGTTGCCGCCGCCCGCGTTTGTGCATACCACCGCGTCAACGTCGCGGCCGTATTTTTGCTTAAACTGATTGGCAAGCTCAAAACCGAGCGTCTCAACGCCCACTATGCCGTATGGCGTATAGAGCGAGGCGTTAAAGTAGCCAGTCTCCTCAAGGAGACGCAAAAACGCATAGAAAAGCTCCGGCCCGACTGTGAGCTGCACGACTTCAGCGCCGAGCGCCTCGCATTTGCGCTGCTTTTCAATTATTTCAGGCTGTCCCTTGCCACTTGAATCATAGCACTCCTGCACCACTATGCACTTGAGGCCGAGCATTGCGCACACCGAAGCCACCGCCGCGCCGTAATTGCCGCTGGTAGCGGAGATAGCGCCCTTATAGCCAAGCTTCTTGGCCGTGTATATGGCCGTGGCCGCGCGGCGTATCTTAAAGCTGCCCGAGGGGTTTGCCGCCTCGTCCTTTATGAATATCCTCGCGCCCTTGCCCTTTGGCGCAAGCTTGCGCGCGAGCGCCGTGACGTTGCGAAGCTCAATTATAGGCGTGTTGCCTATTGAAAGCTCGTTCTGTATGCGGATTATATCCTCTATCCGGTAGCCCGTAGCGGCCATCATGCCCTCGTAATCGAAGGCTATCGAGCCGGACTCGAATTTGGAATAATCCATGCCTATCGCCTCGCGCATTATCTCATTTTTGCGCGACATTACCGCTTCGTATGAATTATCTCTCATTTTGCGTCACCCCCAAAAACTATCTCCCTGACCGTGTCGCCTATTTCGAGAAGCTCCGGAACAAACTCGCCGAAATCGTGCGTGAAACGGGGGTTCACCTCTATGAGCGTACCCTTCACCATGCGGCCGGTGCGGGTCTTGACGGTCACCTCTGCGCCTATCTCGGCGTCGTTTTGAAGATAGCCCTTCACCCATTGCTCAAGCGGCACCTTATGCGTGTCCTCGGGTACTTGCGGCGCACGCTGTTCGGGCGTGAGCACCACGGTGTGCGTCAGAACAAAATCGCCCTTCTTTGCCATTGTGTTGCCTTCTTTCTTTATCTCTTTATATAATCCCTGAAATCGCCCATTATAGCGCGAGGTACGGGCAAATCTATCATGGTCTTGAGGCCGGGATCGGCGTTGATGACGTGGGGTATCATGTTCACCACCATGGCTATCGTGCCTATGCCGCCGTCAACCTCCGGATTTATGGCCATATTCACATTGGGAGTGCCGGAGAGCACAATGTAATCGCCGGTGTGCGTGCCTTCCATTTCAGGCTCTATCTGCTGCGGGTGTATCATGTCTATCTTGACAACGCCGTTTTCATAGCCCTGACCGGTCATATTAACGCCCGCCACATCGCCCGCCTTGGCAAAGCCGTAGGGCGATTTTCTATCAACGGTAGTGACTATGGGCTTCATCTGCTGCTCAAATTTATCAACCTTGAAGCCTAAAGCTTCGTTTATCATGCCAACGCTTTCCGCAAAGCCAACGTGACCCGCGAGCGAGCCGTCCGCAACGCCGGCGTTGAATTTATCAATGCTAAGCCCTACGCCCTGCTCCTCCATAACGGCCGGTCCGAACGGGGAAAGCGAGTTGACTCGCTTGCAGAGCACCTTTTCAACATCAATCATGCAGCCTGAAAGGCAGATAGCAAGGAGATCCATCATAAGCCCCGGGTTTATGCCCGTACCAAGTATGGAAACGCCGTTCGCCTTGGCGAGCTTATCCATTTCGGCGGCCAGCTCCGGCTCTTTGGCCTTGGGATAGCTCATTTCCTCGGCGGTACACACAACGTTAAGCCCCTGCTCCACAACGAGCTTTATCTTGGGAAACGCCTTTTTGGTAAAGGAGTCCGTGGCTATAACGCAAATATCAGCCGCGCCGCGCTTTGCCACTTCCTCTATTTTGGGGTTTACCACAACGTCCTCGCGGCCGTTGCGCTCAACGCCCAAAAGCTCAAATATGCTCTTGCCCACGCGCTGAGGATGTATGTCGCATACGCCGGTTACTGTAACGCCCTTTTTATTGAGCAGCACCTTTGTTACGCCGCTTCCCATAGCCCCGAAGCCCCATACGGCAACTCTTACGTTTTCCATTATTGTACCTCCGCTTATTTATTTCGCATTATATCCGCCTAGTGTCAAACGCCCCGCAAATCCCCAATATATAGGCAAAAAGCGAGCGCAAAGCGAATATGTTCTTACATATCGCTATCATATCATGTAAAATGTATAAATGGAAGCGTGGAATAAAAAATATACATGAAATGTTTCATTTGGGGCGGCAATGGACGCGGTGGCGGCACGCACGATGGGCAGTGCATAAACAACGGGCGTTTGTACCGAGTGATTTCACCGTTGCCGAGTGCGTAAACAACGGGCGGGTAAAGACCCGCCCGCCCCTGCGTTGGCGAACACGATGCCCCAACTATAGAACCGTTCCCTGTAGGGGCGGGTCTTGACCCGCCCGCCGGGTTGCCGCCCGCCCGCGCAGGGCGACACACACGCCCGCCCGCGCTTACGCGCTCATCTTTTCCTTTATGCCGATTTTCAGCAATTTGGACACGGGCTTATAGATCATGAACGTCACGATGGAGTTGCCCACGGTCTTTATAAGGTTAAAGGGAATAATCACCGGCAGCATCATGGCTGTTACCGCGTCTACGGGCGCGCCCATGAACCTTGCGGTGATAATATAGTTCAGCGGTATCATCATGAGCGTTTGAGCTATTGAGCCAAGCGCCATGGCGCATACAGCGCCCTTTAGCGTGTGATATTTATTGTAGATTAGTCCGGCGACCACAGCGTATGCTCCCGTGGCAATAAAGTGCATCACAATGCCGGGAAGTCCGCTCGCGGCAGACACCGTCACGCCCTGCACAACGCTCACTATCGCGGTGAGCGCAAGCCCCCACCACGGGCCGTACATGAACGCGCCTATTATTATCGGCACGTCCGCCAGGTCGAACTCAAGGAACGGCGCAGACGGGAATATGGGAAAGTGAATTAACGCCACGAGTATCACGGCGAGCGCCGCGAGCATGCCAAGGCGTGAGACTTTCTGAACTGTTGGGTTGCGCATTGTATTTCCTTTCCGCTTTGGAGAAAAGAAAGAAGCCGATACTCGCATGTAGCGGTCTTGCCGCCGCGAAATATCAAAGCTTCAATAGGTTCGGCTGTTTGCGCGCAAAAAAAGCGCGTATATTCGCTGCCTCTCCCTTCCAGACTTGCCTTATTCGCAGGTTTTTCCAAACGTCCTCGCTCCCAAACTCCCAAACTTCCTCTGTAGCCGTTTGGGAGGCACAAATTGACCCAGTGGGTCAATTTGTCCTGCGTTTGAATTTGCTTTAAAAGCAAATTCAATAAGCATACTGTCGGCAAAACGGATTCTCACCGTTTCGGCCTCGGCGCGATGCGCCAAGGTTCGCGGGCTTATCGGCAGGGCATAAATTTTACCCTCCGCATCACCGCCGGTGTGGAATTTCACCACCCCCGAAGCAATAATATTGTATTACGGCTAAAGCCAATATGCAATAGCCATTTTCACGCCTTTACCACCTCAAACACCCTTAAAACGCCGTTTTCCACATAAAACCTAACGTCAAGCCCGGCAAAATAGAAGCCGTGCCGCTCATGCGGGTCGTCGCGATAGGCAACGCGCGGGTCGAGGCTTAGCGCCTCTATGAGTGCGGCGCGTTTTTCCGCCGGTACGGCGGCGAGCAGGGCATTGTCGAACTCAACTTCGAGCTTGTGCAAAAGGTTTTCCTGCGCAAAGCCGTTTTTCGCATCGGGGTGACTATCGGAAAAGGAAAGATACGGCTTAATATCATATATAGGCGTGGCGTCCATAAGATCCGCGCCGGACACGGTGAGCACCGTGCCAAGCCCTTGGCACGCCTCCATTTTTTCAAGCTTGACTGAGGATAGGCCTATAGGATTTGGCCTGTTTGGCGAGCGCGTGGCAAAAACGCCCATGCGCGTGTTGCCGCCAAGGCGGGGCGGCTTCACCATTGGGCTAAAGGGCGCACCGTCCTCGCGCTCAAGCGCACAAAAGCCCCATATAAGCCACAGATGCGAATATCCCTCAAGCCCGCGCAGCGCGTTTGCATCGCGAAACTCAGGCTCAAATATCACCTGCGCACGCTGCTCCTTTACCATGCCGCTCTGACGCGGTATGCCGTATTTAGTTGGAAAATCACTTTTTATACGCGCTATCACGCGCAATGGAAATGTATCACGCACGCTAAAAAGCCTCCCTTACTTGCCAACGCCCACGCTTATAGTGTATCTGTTGCGCTTTTGCCGCTTGGTCACCTGAAGCGATTGCTCGCTGAGCGATACAAGCCGCGCATAAGAGGCGTCCGACAAGCGGGCTATCGCGCCGCCGAGCGAATATGTCACCGTGGCGGGCAGCGCGTTTGATATGCCTGCCGCGTCGAGCATGCTCAATACAGCGTCGGCCATATCCTCAAGCCATTCGCTTGATACTATGCTTGGGAAAAACACCGTGTAGCCATCATCGTCTGTGCGGCCCACCACATCCTCACTATCGAACCTTATTAAAAGCAGGCGTGCTATTGATATGAGCAGCTGATTGGCCATGCTGTACCCCATCTGCTCCTTGGCAGGGCCAAAGCCGTTGAGCTTAATGAGCAGCATGCCGCAGAAATCGTCCTTTTGCTCGTTTAGGGAAATGAAGGTATCCGCGAACTGCCGCGCCGTGTTCTGAGCGTATGCGCAGGTCATGGAGCAGCGCGTCACCGGCCCTTCAAGCTGCAGCTCAAGCTCCTTTCTGAGCTTCACGTCCCTTAAATAGCCAAAGCCGTAAAGATCGCCGGTTACCGGGTCGAGCAGAAGATTCACGCAATAGCTCGCCCACGACTCAGAGCCGTCCGCACGGATATAGCGATATTCGCCCGTAGCCTGCCCGCCGCGCTCAAAGGCGCGTATGAGCGCTTGATGGTTGAAGCGTGCCTGTGCCTGAGCGCACTCGTCCTCATCTGTCATCACGCTCCTTAGCACCGCGCACAGATCGTCGTATGTGGCGACGCGGCTATTGCCGTAAAGCCGCCTGTCGCTCGACCACATAAGCTCCACGCGGTTGCGCGTGAGATTGAACTTGCTCGTGGCCACCAATAAATATGAAAATTCGGCGGCGAAATTTTCCTCATTTTCGAAGCGGCTCTTTATATCCACTATCGCAGGCACGCTTTCCATAACGCCCACCGCCTTATACGGCTTGCCGTCCTGGGAAAGCATGCTCTTGAAGCTCACCTTGTACCACCCGTAAACATCGGTGAGATTGCGAAGCTTGAGCACCGCGCTGCCCTCCGCCTCGCCCGCGTATATGCGGTTAAAAAACTCAAGCGCAGCGCCCGCGCTGTCCGGATGAATGCGCTTTGCGGCTATGGCGGGCATGGGTGCATCGGTCATGGCAACCTGCTCGAGATCTTTTTCGGTATTGGTATCCCACGCCTTTAACTCGCGGGTTTTAATATCCAGCTCGCACAGTATCATATTCGTCTGCGAAAACGCGAGGCTCAAGCGGAGCTTGCTAAGCCTAAGCTCCTCCGATGTGTTCTTTATAGTTGTCACATCGGTTACCACAGCCACTATTACCGGGCTTTCGCTATCCTGATAATCTATAAATCCGCCGCGAAGATGCCACCATGTATCGCTGCGGCCGCGCCATTGCACCCCTCTATACACCACGTCCGCCGTGCGTCCCTTGCTCGCGCCCTCGCGCAGCGCCCTTTCAAAGAGCGGCCTATCCTCCTCGCGCACGAGTATGCTAAGGTCGCAGGCATATTTTTTTGCAATATCAGGCGTTGTGTTGGTAATGGTGTAAAAACCGGGACTTATATATAGCGCGCGCAGCTTTTCGCCCACCTCTATTAGCAGCACTCCGCCGTCCATGTGCTCAAGCAGCGCACGAAGCTGTATATTGGCGCTTAAAACGTTGCTTGGCGCAGCGGGCTTGGCCTGCTTGTCCGCCGAGTCGCACCTGTTTTCATCGTCATGGATAACATAGCGGCTCTTGCCGCGCTTTTTGGCGATATACAGTGCCTCGTCCGCTTCCTTATAAAGCGTGTCGAAGCCCTTGGCGCAGCCGGGCGTATAGCGCGAAACTCCCACGCTCGATGTGACCGAAAGCTCCACCTTGCCCTCCTCGCCCTCGCCATTGGCAGCGGTGTGCGTAAATTGCAGCATCTCGCACAGCTCCGCGGCCTTTAGCCGCAAAAGCTGATCGCTTGCAATGTTTTTCACCAGCACCACAAACTCGTCGCCGCCTATGCGGCCTATTACGTCCGTTGAGCGAAACACATTTTGAAGCTCCTTCGTCACCTTCATGAGCGTGCGGTCGCCCTCAAAATGGCCAAATATATCGTTTACGTTTTTGAAATTATCAAGATCTATTATGAATAGCGCGTGCGCCCCGCCCTCGCCCGGGCCTTTGAGAAATTCGTTGATGTGAACCTTGGTGGCTTCGTGATTGAGTATGCCGGTGAGCGAATCCGTCTCCGCCTGCGTGCGCAGCTTGAGCATGGAGCGCTTGCTCTCGTCTATATCGCTCATCTTGCCCACAAGTCTGTCCGGCGCGCCGTTTTCATGATATATCAGCGTATAAGTGGGTCTAAACCATGTGTAAACGCCGTTTGCATTGCTCACGCGCACTTCGCACGAGGCCGTCGGCACGCGATTTTTAAGGTCTCGCCCGAAAGCCGCCCACGCGGCATAATCCGCCGAATAGATGAAATTATTGGGGCGGCACACGTGAGAAAGCTTGCAAATATCAGGATACCTGCCCAGCTTATCATAGAAGCTCTGGTTGAATTTGAGCGTGTCGCTCTCAACGTCGCCCTCGAAAACAATGCCGTCCGTAAATCTCTCAAGCGCACGGTAGAGCTCCTCGCTTCGGCGCAGCCGCTCCTTCTCGCGCGCGAGCTGCAAGTTTTTGCGGCGGTTGACGCTCATTGTGAAAATTAAAAGCGCGCCCGATAACACGAGCACCGCGCCCGACATTATATAGCCGCGCACAAGCTGCCTTTGCACATATCGGTCAACCTCCTGCTCGCTCGGCTCGCGGCCTGATTCGTCCGTAAGCGTCCAATGCGCCCGCTGCCTAATAGCGTTGGAGGTGATGAGCTGATAAACTATCGTGCAGCCGATAAGTCCCAATATAAGCAGCATTGGGATAACTATGTTGAGTATCCTCTTTTCCTCACCGTTACGTCTCATTAGTTCAGCTCCCAAGACAGGATTATATTAAGTATAGCATTTTAACGCTGCTTATACAAATATAATGGGTAATTATTTTCTTAATCCCTTTGGCAGTTTGTTTTTCCCATCGCCGTCTGTCACCTTAACAAAGCCTACACAGTGGCCGGATACCGTCACCGGCGCGAAGCCGCGGCATTGAGCGCCGCCAGTCACGGCATCGGCTACGGCTATCTGCTCGCCGCGAAAGAACGCGCTGAGCCGCGCATCGTCAAGCTCAAGGCGCACCTCACGCCGCCATTTCACCGAGGTGAACGCCGCCATGAAAAGCGCGTGCTCCGGCTCAAAGCGACCCTTTTCAAGGCTTCCCGCGAGCACGCCCGCACGCAGTATGTACGCCTTAGTGAGCGCCTGAGGCAAAGCAAACGGCATAAAAGCCACCCGCCCGTCCTTGAGCACATAGGCGGGCATATCCGGCGGCACGGCAAACGTATCAAGCATAAATTCGGTGAACCGCGCGTCGTTTGCGGGCGTGAGGGAAGCGGGAGCGAAGGTCGCGGCGGTCGTGCACATACCCGCCTCCGTGCACATACCCGCTTCGTCCACAAAGAGCGCGGCGTAATGCCCCTCGCCATCGGAGGAGTGGGGATAGAGCTTGAGCTCCCTCACAAGCCTAAAGCGAGGAAATTTATTTACAAACCATCGTGCGTTTTCCTCGTCCTCCTCAGGCGAGAACGTGCATGTTGAATAAACGATGCGGCCGCCCGGCGCGGTGAGCAGTTGAGCGCTTTGCAGTATCTCCCTTTGCCGTCCCGCGCACGCGCGAACGTGCTCTAAAGACCATTCGCGGCAAGCGCCGGGGTCTTTTCTGAACATGCCCTCGCCCGAGCAGGGCGCGTCCACCATAACGGCGTTAAAATAATTGGGAAGCAGCTTCGCCAATGCGTCCGGCATGGCCACGGTGACCACGGCGTTGGTTACGCCCAGCCTTTCAATATTTGACACAAGCGTGGCCGCGCGGCTTTTCACCGGCTCGTTCGCCACGAGAAGCCCCTCGCCGCGCATAAAATCGGCAAGCGCTGCGGTTTTGCCGCCAGGCGCGGCGCACAAATCTAAAACCCGCTCGCCCGGCTCAGGCGCGAGAAGCTCCGCCGCGCACATGGCCGACGGCTCTTGCAAATAGAAAAGCCCCGCGCGGTGATACGCATGCTCCCCAAGCGGGGGCGCGTCCGGCGGCAAAACGAAGCCGCTGGGCGAGGCGGAGGCCGCCATAAAAGGCGGCGAGTCAGGGAGGCCGCACTCTGCGGGGCGCTCGTTTTCGTCAATGAGTCCGCACCGCGCAATTTCGCGCAGCACGGACGCGGCGCTGCTCTTTAGCCCGTTCACTCTCAGCCCTCTTGCGGCGGGCGCGGAGTATGACGCGGCGAAGGCTTCAAATTCGCCGCCGAGCTGCTCCTTCATTCTATCCATAAACGCTTGAGGAATCATGAAATAACCTCATAATTTATTTTCGGCCAAAGCTTTAGCACAGGAGAGTCGAACACATGCGGTTTTAATTTGCGATTTGCACGCGTTCGTTTGCAACTGCACACAAATCGCAAATTAAAACTCTCCGACCTATTCGGCCTGATTTTTAGGTTGATGCAAGGCGGAGGAAGAAGGAATACCGGGAGTATTCCGACTGACGACAACACGGCATCAGCCAAAAATCTGGCCGAATAGGCGCATGTGTTCGCCTCTCATGTGCTTTAGCATATCCTCCGGCACAGGCGCGACCGCGCGCACAAAATCGCCCGTTACTGGGTGGACGAACTCCACGCTGTATGAATGCAGCGCACTTCTGGCTATAAGCGCCTTATCCTCCACGCCATAGAGCCAATCGCCCGCGAGCGGATGCCCAACGTATGCAAGATGCACCCTTAATTGGTGCATGCGCCCGGTCAGCGGCGTGAGCCGCACCAGGCTAAAACGGCCGTCAAAGCCCAAAACCTCATATTCGCTCACGCTCCTCACCCCGTCCTCGCGGACGGCACGCTTATAGCCTGAGCCTTGCGCAAAGCCCGTTGGCGCGTCAATAACGCCCTTTGCGGGCGTTAATTCGCCGGTTGCGAGCGCGAGATACGTCTTTTTTATGCCGCCATTTAGCTGCAAGCGGCGCATAAGCTCATGCGAATAGCCGCTTTTCGCCACGGTCATAGCGCCGGTGGTGCATTTATCAAGCCGCGAAACGAGGTGAGGGTTTTCGCCCTCGCCTAAATATGCCGCGAGCGCGTTTTCAACGGTGAATGTGCTGTCCGTCTCGCGGCAGGCTTTATGCGCGGCCATGCCGGCGGGTTTATTGATTATGATTATGTCCTCGTCCTCATAAAGCACGCTTATGGGCGCGGCGACCGGCAATATGCCTATATCCTCCGCGTCGCCAACCTCCACCGATACCACGTCGCCCTCATGCACGGGCGCGGAGGTATACGCGCGCACGCCATTGAGCAAAATGCCCGTTTCGCGCAGCTTTACGCGCGCAACGAGCGATGAGGATAGCTTTAATTCGGTTTTGAGTATGCTTCTTACCTGCACGCCGTCACGCTCGGGCGATACTGTTGCATAAAGCCGCCGCATCAGTGCTTTTTATCCATTATATATGCAAAAATAGTGATATACACGGCAAACATCAAAAACGCCGCCGGGAAGAACATGCCATTGTTGGCCGCGAATATCAGCAGCGCCGCGCTCCCGCAGCCCAGCACGCAGAAAAACGCCACAATCAGCGCGCCAAGCAGCTTGCCGTTCATGTTGATGTAATTGATTAGTTTTTTTAGCTTTGTGTTTTTGGGGTTAGCTTCCATGAATTGATTGTATCACCGGCAAAAGTGAAAAGCAAATGAAAAAATACGCAAACCGCCAAAGGGGCGGTTAGCGTTTAGGCAAACCGCCAAAGGGGCGGTTAG
>CAZUUR010000049.1:0-10394 GCA_964622815.1 uncultured Oscillospiraceae bacterium
CTTTATTATACGGCCGGGCTTTGCGCCTATTGTCTGCGCCGCAAGCACAAATTCGTTCTGCTTAATTGATAGTATCTGGCCGCGAACAAGGCGCGCCATGCCAACCCAATACAGAAGGCCGAATACGATGAACAAGCTTATCATATTTACGCCAAGGGTCTGAAGTATAGTGCCCTCGATGAGCGGCTTGAGGGTTTGGTCGAACACCACCGAAAGAAGAATGATTATAAGCACGTCCGGCAGCGAATAGATAATATCGACCACTCGCATTATCACAAGATCCACCACGCCGCCGCAGTAGCCCGCGATACTGCCTACGATAAGGCCTATTATCAAAACTATTATGCTCGCGAAAAGGCCTACGAGCAGCGATACGCGCGTGCCGTATATGACCCTGATGAAGTAATCGCGGCATAATTCGTCTGTGCCGAATATATGAGGGAATATTTCCTCGCCCGCATCTATAGCCTGCTGCTCAAGCTTGGAATAGGTGAACGGCATCATGTTTTTGGCGGTTTTATCACGCTTGCCGTTTACCGTGACCATCTGCTCATAGCCGTAAGGTACAATGAGAGGGGCAACGATTATTGTGAGCACTATGATAGCCAACACTATAAGGCTTATCACAGCGAGCGGATTCTTAAACAGTTTGCGCATGCCATCTTTAAAGAACGTCGTGCTTTCGCGCATTCTGTCTGTCTGTGCTTTTTCCTCTTCACCCGCCGGCTCAAACTTTTTAAGGTCGAGCTGGAGACTGAGAAGCTGCTTCCTGGGAAGCTTATCGAAATTTTCCATATCTTATAGGCCTCCTAATCAATCAAAGCTAATCTTGGGATCAATGAGCTTATATACAAGGTCTGTAATAAGCATCATGGCAACCATGATTACGCTCAGGAATATTGTCGTCGCCATTATCATGGGGTAATCGCGGTTGTTTATGCCGGAGACGAATTTCGAGCCAAGCCCGCCTATAGTGAAAACCGTTTCTATAACAAGGCTGCCCGTTATCGTGTAAGCCGTCATGGGGCCAACGTATGTTACAACCGGTATCAGCGCGTTTCTAAGCGCATGCTTGAATATGACCTTCGGCTCGCTCACGCCCTTGGCGCGCGCCGTGCGAATATAATCCTGACCAAAAGCGTCAAGCATGCTGGATTTTGTAAGTCTTGTGATATAAGACATGGGATACAAGCACAGTGCGACGACCGGCAGGAAGTAATTTGTGCTGTTGGCGTTGAACACTTCAAACCAACCAAGCTTTAGACAGAAAATCAACAGCAGGAAGGTGGCGAGCACAAAGCCCGGAACCGCCACAAAAAGCGTTGTGACGAAAATAATCACTCTATCCGGCCATCGGTTTCTCGTAAGCGCCGCTATTGAGCCGAATATAAGCCCCGGTATCAGCGCACATATAATTGAAAGCCCGCCAAGCTTTGCAGAAACCGCGAACGACTCGCTTATGACGTCCTTAATTTCGCGGCCTGTTTTAAGCGAAATGCCAAAGTCACCCTTAAAAAGATTGCCAAGATAAATAATGAACTGTTCGCCAACAGGCTTATCGAGATTGAATCTCTTTTCGAGCGTTGCTTTAACAGCCGCACTCGGTGCCTTTTCAGCTGCGAACGGTCCGCCGGGTATTGCGTTCATAGTAAAGAACGTTATCACACTAATTATGAAAACGGTCACTATTGCAAGCAATACACGTTTAATTGTGTACTTCCACATGTATCTTCCCTTCTCTCCTAGTTTTGAGTTGCCAAGTTATTTAATAGGATATAACACACGCGTTATTTAGTCAACAAAAACTACTCAATATATTCACTATTTCGTCATAATATACAGATATATATTATTTTCTTCTTGTGTTTTTTTCAGCCTGTTTATGAACAAAAACAAACTTTTCGGCTCAAAAGTTGAATATTTAGGCAAATGAATATACAATAACTTATCGGAGGTAGCTATGTCCGCATTTATAAAAGCTATTAGGCGAAGAAACAAAATATTCAAAGCGCGATTAAGACGCTTTGGCGCTTTTATAAGGCGTCTGCCGCGAAAGACCAAGCTGATCGCGCTGAGCGCGGCAGGAGGACTTACGGTGCTTATAGTGCTGCTACTAGCGTTAGGCGGCAATTCAAGCGCGCAAGCGAAGGTTGGCGACGCCCCGTATGCCGCGAGCGCATATCTGACCGCGCCGGACAAGCCTGAGTCTGCCGCGGTGCTCGACGTATCGCTTCCCACCCCCGCCCCCACTTTAGCGCCCTCACCCACTTTGGCGTCCACTTTAGCACCCACGCCCGACCCCACGCTCAAGCGCGGCGTCACGAGCGAGGAGGTAACAAAGCTTCAGGAGCGGCTCATGGAGCTTGGGTATCTTGATATTGATGAAAGCACGCAGTATTTTGGCCCGGCCACCGAATATTCAGTGGAGCTGTTTCAGCGGCAGGTGGCATTTTCAACCGGCACGGATTTCGCCGTTGACGGCGTTGCGGGTTTAAAAACGCTTGAGCTTATATATTCAGGCGACGCGCCCAAATATTGCGTTAAGGAAGGCATGGAGGGCGAAGATATTTCAGTTATGCAAGCGCAGCTTGTAGATCTTGGCTACATGAAAAAGACCACCGGCTATTACGGTGATGAAACAATAGCCGCCATGAAGGAGTTTCAAGACAGGAACGGCCTTTCGCCGGACGGTCTTGCGGGCGAAAAAACCGTGGCTCTTTTATATTCGGACGATGCGCGCGAAAGTGAATCCAAAGCCAAGCAGGCACGCAGCAGGGCTAACGTATCAAAAATGCTTGAGGTTGCCAAAAGCAAGCTTGGCTGCAAATACGTTTCCGGCAATCGCGGCCCTAACAGCTTTGACTGCTCCGGACTCGTGTACTACTGCCTCAACCAAGCCGGCAGCAACCGCCGCCGCCTCAACGCGGCGGGCTACTCAGCCGTATCCGACTGGGAGAAGATAAGCGATATAAACGACCTTAAAAAGGGCGATCTGATATTTTTCTATAACGATGGCTTTACAAAGGTGGGTCACGTTGGCATAGTGGTAAGCTCGAGCGGTATTATGATAGACGCATCAAGCTCCAACGGCAAGGTGGTAAGAAGAACATACCTATCAAATTATTGGAAAAAGCATTTTGTGTGCGGCAGAAGGCCGTGGTAAATAATTTGGCGGGGTCACAACACCCCGCCAAATTAGGCGGCGCAACATTTTTGCGCCGCCCATTTTATTTTACAAGCTCTTTATCACATCAATTATCGGCATGAGCGAGTTTTCGTCCATAAGCTCGAGCATGCCCGCGTCCGTCGCGGCGGCAAGCTTGGGGTCTATGGGGAGGCGGCACACTGTTTTTATGCCGTGCTTTTTGGCTATATCGTCCACATGGCTCTTGCCGAATATGCTATGCTCATGAGAGCAGTCGGGGCACTTAAAATAGCTCATGTTTTCAACCAGAGCGAGCACGGGTATGTGCATCATCTCGGCCATATTCACGGCCTTTTCAACTATCATGCCAACAAGCTCCTGCGGCGAGGCTACAACTATTATGCCGTCCACCGGAAGCGACTGGAACACTGTGAGCGGCACATCGCCCGTTCCCGGAGGCATATCAACAAACATGAAATCAACATCGCCCCAGATAACGTCCGTCCAAAACTGCGTCACCATGCCCGCAATAACCGGGCCGCGCCATACTACGGGATCGGTTTCATTTTCGAGGAGAAGGTTGAGGCTTATAACGTTTATGCCGGTCTTTGTCTTTACCGGATAAATGCCTTCCTCGCTGCCCTCGGCATTGCCCTTTAGCCCGAAGGACTTGGGAATTGACGGGCCTGTAACATCAGCGTCCATTATGGCGGTTTTGAAGCCGTCACGGCTTGAAAGCACGGCGAGCATGCTCGTAACGAGGCTCTTGCCTACGCCGCCCTTTCCGCTGACTATGCCTATCACCTTTTTAACGCTGGACATGGCGTTAAGCTTAGCGCGCATATCCTGCTCTTTTTCGCCGCAGTTCTGCGAGCAGCTAGAGCAATCATGGGTACATTCTTCGCTCATTTTCTTTTTTCCTTTTCAGTTGTTTGCGGCGCATGCCGCATATTCTATTATAGTATTAAGCTGCAAAGTGTCAAGCATACGGCAAGGTCATGAGAAATCATAATATTCGCAAAGCAGCACAAAGCAGTTTGGCAGCGTCATATCGTCCAAAGTATATTTTGAAACTGTGCATTTGTCCTCACCCCCCGCGAATTTGCTTATAAGCGAAACGAGCGCGTCCTCGTCAACACCGCCGTCAGTGACGCCTTGAATATACCTTAGGGCATACTCCACGCCGCTTTGCGCGATAAGCTTATTAAGCGCCACTCCCCATGTGGACATTCTGCCCTGCTGCGAGCGCTCGGTGAGCTTTGTTTTGATATTCTCTAGCATATAGCTCACATCGCCCTCATGAGATGAAACGTCTATATTGAGCGCACCGGGATAGCCGCAAAAGGGGCTTGGGTTAAACTGCTGCGGGAATATAGCTCCATTTTCAAGCACGGCGCTTATAAGCTGCTCCTGCAAAATATCGCTTGAACAGATAAAGGCTGTGTCCGTGCCGTATTGCGCAACCTGACGCGGCACATCATCTGAAATAAACTGCTTCGCGCCTTGAGCGCCCGTGCCGCCCGTGGGATCAGGCGCGGTAACATCATAATAGCTTATGCCGCATTGCTCGCACGTATCTATCATCAGCTCGCGGCATGCGGCAACGGCGGAATTTGCAAGGAGGCTCGAATATGAATAGTGGATAAGCGTGGTCGCGCCCATCTCGGCGGCTTTTTTTGGTATCGCCGCGCCCATGCCTATCTCATCGGCCAGCATAACTATATCCGCCCTGCCCGCCACAGCAGCCACGTCCTCGCTTGGTGCGCCGCATATAATCAAAAGCTGGGGATTTAGCTGCCGCGCCCTTTCTATGGCTGAAACCGTGCCGTCCCCCGCCTTAACAATAATAATCGCCTTAACGGACGGGTCGCTCGCCAAAGCCTGCGCAGCGCCTATAAGCGATGCCGCATCGGTATATGTGGCGAGCACGAGTGTGCCGTCATATTTTTCGCTCAGGCTTTTAGCAGCCCAAAGCTCCTCCTGATCCTCGACGCCGCACCCGGTGATAAGGCCAATTTTATCGGCATTGGCGTCTTGGCCGGACTTGACGGTCTTTTTGCAGCCCGCAAGCGCAAATATCAGCATTGCGGCCATGAGCAGGCAAAGCGGTCTTTTCATAATGTTCTCCCTTCAAATTGGACAGTTGTAAATAATAAGCGGCTTTCGGACAGTTGTTCCGAAAGCCGCGGCTTATGCTAAAGCTTAGTCCACCCTGACCGCGTGAACCACGAAGCGGCCGTTTGCATAATCGGTATGCTTGCAGGTGGAAAGGGTTATCACCTGATCGCTCTCGCCTATGGTGGTGTCGATGGGGAACTGCGAAAGCGGAGCAAGCGTTTTATTCATATACTCCGCGAACTGCGCGCCGCTGTCAAACTCGACAGCCATGTACTGCACCTCGTTTACGTCCACCGAATAAACTGCGAACACCTTATAGGTGTATTTCTTATCGCCAAATGTCACTTCAAAGGTGCGGTGCGCATCGTAAAAAGAGCGGTTGCCATAATTCGTTATCTGAGCGAACATGGTTTTGCTCTTGCTCATATTGTGACCGTAAACTATCATGTGGCTCGATGAGGGCGAGCAGCGATAGTCAAGGAATATTGAGCCGGATTTTGAAGCGGACTTTGAGGGGCTTCTGGTGAGATAATCCTCGTTGTCGTGGCTTTGAAGCAGCGGATAGTCCACATTGGTATCGTCAACGCGTATCCAGCCTATAACATCGCTGTTGAGCTCACGGTATTCTGAATATGTAAGCCTGGGCTCGGGCGTTGCGGTAGCGTCCTCAGTGCCGTCAAGATCGTCTATGGAGATCGTGTTGGCAGGCATATTGGGGTCTGGCGTGGGAGCAAGGCTCGTCTGAGTGCCGCTTTGACCGTCCGCCGGCATAGACTGAGTAGAGCCGGGAGCGGAAACGTCTATATTAAGATCGGCGCTGCCCGCGGCTTTATTCGCACAGCCTGCGGCAACGAGCGCAAATAGCAGCATTATGCTTAGCATAAGCGAAGCAAGCTTTATCGTGAGTTTCATTTAATATCTCCATTCGTAATTTCTTTTTCGCATCAATGATTATATAGCAAGACGATTTTAACTGCAACAAAGTTGCGGTAAATAAAGGTTTTTTTATAAATTGTTCAAATTTGACTGTACGCATATTGTCCGGCTTGTGATAAAATGATAAAATAATTAACTGGTGTATCCAACCATAAGAGGGTGCGCCTAATTCTGGTGGCTCACCCGCGTAAGCGGGAAGCGGTTTGGAGTATTGATGGGTCTTTTTGAATTCAACGATATAGGCATAGACCTTGGCACGGCGAGCGTGCTGGTATATGTAAGGGGAAAGGGCATAGTGTTAAGAGAGCCGAGCGTTGTGGCTGTGGAGCGCGTTTCCGGCCGCATACTCGCCATAGGCGAGGACGCGCGCAGAATGCTTGGCCGCACCCCCGGCAACATAACGGCTATTCGTCCGCTAAGGGACGGCGTTATTTCCAACTACGATATAACCGAGCGCTTGCTAAGGCATTTCCTTAAAAAGGTGGTCGGCTCGCGAGTATTCTTCAAGCCCCGCGTCGTGGTGTGCGTGCCCTCGGGCGTGACCGAGGTTGAAAAGCGCTCCGTAATAGACGCCACCGAGGAAGCGGGCGCGCGCCATACCTATCTTATAGAAGAACCTATAGCGGCCGCTATAGGCGCAGGCATAGACATTGCCGAGCCGCGCGGCAACATGGTGCTCGATATTGGCGGCGGCACTACCGATGCGGCGCTAATAAGCTTGGGCGGCGCTGTGCTTTCAGATTCCATTAAGGTCGCGGGCGACCGCTTTGACGAAGCCATCGTTCGCTATATGCGCAAGAAGCACAATCTTCTCATAGGCGAGCGCACCGCAGAAGAAATGAAAATACGCATAGGCTCGGCGTACCCGCGCAAGGAGCAGCTTTTCGCTGATATAAAGGGTCGAAATCTCATATCCGGTCTGCCCCAGGCCATAGTGGTCGGCTCGAACGAAATGATAGATGCGCTTGAAGAGCCGCTTCAAATGATACTTGAGAGCGTGCGCACCATATTTGAGAAAACCCCGCCAGAGCTTGCGAGCGATATTGCCGAAAACGGTATATGCCTCACCGGCGGCGGTGCGCTGCTCTACGGCATAGATAAATTTATCTCGGAGCACACCAAGGTTCCCTGCTATATAGCCGAGGACCCAATATCCTGCGTTGCCATAGGCACGGGCAAGGTGCTCGAATCAATAGACAGCTTCACAGTAAGCGCCGTTTACGATTATAGGCGCGGGGAATATCTGCTTGATTAAGGCGGGACTCCCGCGCTCGCAGGCGTGCTAAAATCCGGTTTCGGTGGCTTCTCCGCCGCAACGGACAGGGCCAATAGCAGCGCATACGCTGCCATTGCGCCCGCTCCCTCTCACGCCTTTGCGTCCGTTAGCGAACGAGAGCAGCAAAAACGTACCCCTCAAAGAAAAGAACCCACTCGCAACGAGTGGGTTCATTTTTTTGACTATCACTTTATGCCGTAGCGCTTCTTGAAGCGGTCTACGCGGCCACCGGTATCTATCAGCTTCTGACGGCCGGTATAGAACGGATGGCACTTTGAGCAGATTTCAACCTTGAGCTCGCCCTTGGAAGAGCCGGACTTAAAGGTTTCACCGCACGCGCAGCGAACGATGCACTCACCGTAGCTGGGATGAATATCCTTCTTCATTGCTTTCAAACTCCCCTCGTAAAATAATGCTTGGCGCAGAGCGATAAGCCGCTCTCCTGCTGCTTATTGGCAGGCTTGATTATCCGCCTTAGTTGCCTTGAATAAGCGTGGCATACTTGCCACAGCCTAGCTATTATATCCAACTCGCGCGAAAAAAGCAATAGTCAATCCGTCGATATATTGATTTTTTTGCTTGCGTGCAAGCAGGCCATTGCCTATAATCATGTTATGGAGCAAGGGAATAACAAAGAGCGCGTGATACTTCATTGCGACTGCAATTCTTATTTCGCCTCGGTCGAAACGATAGCGCGGCCGGAGCTTAAAGATGTGCCCATGGCCGTCTGCGGCGACCCCAAGAGCCGCCACGGCATAATTTTAGCCAAAAACGAGCTTGCGAAGAAATATGGCATTGTCACCGCCGAAACCGTGTGGCAGGCTTTAAAGAAATGCCCCTCGCTCACACTCGTAGCTCCGCATCATGATAAGTATACTCAGTACTGCAAAATAATCAATAAAATATATGAAGAATATACCGATCAGGTAGAGCCATTCAGCATAGACGAATCGTGGCTCGACGTTACCGGCAGCGGGCATCTTTTCGGTTCGGGCGGCAATATAGCCGATACACTGCGCCGCCGCATACGCGACGAGGTGGGGCTAACCATATCCGTTGGCGTTTCATTCAACAAAATGTTCGCAAAGCTCGGCAGCGACTATAAAAAGCCGGACGCAACCACAATTATTACCCGGGAAAATTTCAGGGAGATACTTTGGCCGCTGCCCGCCGGAGATATGATGTTCGTGGGCAAAAACTCCTGCGCTGCGCTCAACAGGGCCTACATTTTTACAATAGGCGATATTGCGCTCGCCGGACGCGAAAGGATATGTGCGCTTTTAGGCAAGAGCGGCGAAAGTATATGGGCGGCGGCGAGCGGACTTGACGACAGCCCCGTTAAACGAGCGGACGACATTTCGCCCGCAAAAAGCGTTGGCTCGGGCCTCACCTTCGCGCGCAACCTTATAACTCGCGAGGATATTTCATCGGGCATAGCCATGCTATCGGATAACGTGGGCACGCGGCTTAGGCGCTATGGGCAATATTGCGGCGTTGTGACCGTGCACATAAAAGACCCGTCGCTAAAAACAATATCAAGGCAGCGCCGACTTGACGCGCCCACCAACTCCACCAAGGAAATATTCAATATGGCAATGGCGATAATTGAAGCGTCGTGGCACATAGGCGCGCCCATACGCGCGCTCACGGTGACGGGCGGCTCGCTTTGCTTCGACGCAGCCATGCAGCTTAGCATGGATAATTCCTTTGAGAGCAAGCAAAAAAACATGCGCCTTGACTGCGCAATAGACTCTATCCGCCAAAAATACGGCCGCAGCGCTATAACCATAGCCGGCACTATGAAAACCGACATAACCGGCGGCAGCAGCGACGCGGAATAATATGAGGCTGTGGAAAAGCGGAATGGGGACGTCCCCCGATTCAGAGCGAAAAATATATAGGGTCGAGTCTTGACTCGACCGTGTTTTGCTCCAACCCTTTTACAATATCAACCGTTTATATAAGCTCCATAAATAGATCCGTAGCCGTCTTAATAAGCTCATCGGGAAAATCCATGCGGCTGGTATGCAGCTCCGGATAATCCTCGCCGTCGCCTATCAATATCATCGCTCCCTCAGCCTTCTTTAAAAAATAGCCGAAGTCCTCGCTGGAGCGCCACGGCGCTTGAAGCGTTTGCACGCTTATGCCAAGGCGTTCGCACGCTTGGCGCACCTTTTGGGCGCTCGCGGCGTGGTTTCGTGTCTCCGGAAACTCATCGCAATAGGAAAAGCTAAGCTCAAGACCGTCACTTTCGGCCTCCATTGCCGCAAAACGCTCAATTTCGGCTTGCAGCGCGTTAAGCTCGTCCTCCCGCTGACCGCGTATTGTGAGCATGAGTCTGCCCTCCGAGGCGGAAGTGCCAAAAGCTCTTTCGCCTATTTCAACGCATATAACTGTGCAAAGCACCATTTCCTCGTATTTTTCGTCTATTTGCCCAAGGCGGCATATAAGCCTCGCTATAGCCTGCGCGGGGTTTTTACCAAGCTCCGGCATGCTCGCGTGACAGGGCGTGCCCTTCATATAAATCGTCATGCCCTTTGATGCGCACGCGCACGCGCCCTGTGCGATAACAGCGGTGTTATATGGGAAGCCGGGTCTGTGATGATAGGCGTATACCTCTACAATACCCTTTTCATCTATAAGCTGAGCACACTCCTTCGCGCCCGCGCCTATCTCCTCAGCATGCTGGAATATGAGATATACGTCACGCTCCGGTGGATTTTCGCTAAGCTCAAGCGCGAGAGCACACAGCGTCGCCGCGTGGCCGTCGTGACCGCACGCATGGCTTACGCCGTCTATAAGCGAGGCGTATTGTGCGCCGCTTTTATCCCAAACGGGCACCGCGTCAATATCGGCGCGGAAGGCTATTGGCGCTTTTTTGCCCGTGCCTTTTATACAGGCGTAAAGCCACGCGCCTTT
>CAZUUR010000050.1:0-10270 GCA_964622815.1 uncultured Oscillospiraceae bacterium
AAGGCATAAAAGGCGTCCGATGACGCCTTTTTTGCAGTATATGACTTGGAGGACAGAATTTTTGATACACAGCTTTAAATATAATGGAAGATATATATTGCTCGATGTTGAGAGTGGTGCGCTTCACGAAATGGATAAGATGGCGTATGAAGTTGTAAACGCTGTAAATGCAGGCCGGTCGCCCTATGCGCTTTCGTACAACAAAAGCGAGGTGCAGGCAATAATTAACGAGCTCAAAGAGCTTGAAAACGCCGGAAGCTATAATGCGGAGGAAATAGTACCCGGGGGCAGCATTGGTGAAACGGTTATTAAGTCCATGTGCTTACATGTTGCGCACGATTGCAATCTGCGCTGCAAATATTGTTTTGCGGATACAGGTGAATTCTGTGGCGACAGAATGCTGATGAATTTTGAAACGGGTAAGAAGGCGCTTGATTTTTTAATGGAAAAGTCTGGCGCGCGCAAGCATTTGGAGGTAGACCTGTTCGGCGGAGAACCTCTTATGAATTTTGATGTGGTGAAAAAGCTTGTAGAATACGGACGAGAGCTTGAAAAGCAACACGATAAGCATATTGATTTCACCATTACCACAAATGCGGTGCTGCTAAACGATGAGATGATCGACTTTATCAATAAAGAGATGTACAACGTGGTGATAAGCATTGACGGACGAAAAGAGATACATGACGCCGTCCGCCCAACGATAAACGGCAAGGGCTCTTATGACATAATCGTCAAAAACGCGAAGAAGCTGCTTGCGGGCAGAGGAAATGGCGAGCATTATATACGCGGCACGTTTACATCAAAGAATATTGATTTTACTAATGATGTTATCTCCTTGTTGGACGAGGGCTTTGAAATGCTCTCGTTAGAGCCTGTGGTGCTTCCGTGCGACGACCCGCTTGCGCTTGGCGAGGAGCATGTTGAAAAAGTGAAGGCGGAATACGAGAAGCTGGCGGCGCTGTATGAAAAACGCGAAGCGCAAGGCAAGCATTTCACATTTTTTCACTTTATGATAGACCTTTCGGGTGGGCCGTGCTTGAAAAAACGTCTCAACGGCTGCGGCGCGGGGGTTGAATATGTGGCGGTAACGCCGGATGGCGAAATTTATCCGTGCCATCAATTTGTTGGCGAGGAGGAGTTTTGCATGGGCAGCGTTATAACGGGCGACTATGATCTTTCAATAAGAAAAAAATTTGAGCAGTGCAATACACTAACCAAGCCCGAATGCCGCGCGTGCTGGGCAAAATATTTTTGCAGCGGCGGCTGTGCGGCAAACGCGTACAAATATAATGGCGATATAACAAAGCCGTATAAGATCACATGCGAGTTTGAAAAAAAGCGTACAGAATGTGCGTTGGGACTTAAATTGGGAGAGGAAAGATTTGCTCAGGTTTGAGAAAAAAACCGAATATGATTTTTGGAGCGAAGCAAAGGAGCTTGCTCGAGACGCTGGAATATGCGTTAGGACAGCCCAGCTTTTACTGTTGCGCGGAATAACTACTGCGCACGAGGCGGAGGGCTTCATGCACCCGCTGGAATTTGAGTATTTTGATCCTTACTTATTTCAGGATATGGGCATAGCCGTTGAGCGCATAAAGGCGGCTGTTGCCGCAAAAGAAAAAATATGCGTTTTTGGCGATTATGACGCCGATGGTGTTTGCGCTACCGCAATAATGATGAAGACGCTTGAAAAGCTTAAAGCGGACGCTTTTTATTATATTCCATCAAGACAAGACGAAGGCTATGGAATAACCGTAAAAGCAATAGACCTAATAGCTCAAAGCGGCGTAAAGCTTATAATAACTGTTGATAACGGCATAAAAGCTATTGAAGAGGCGCAGCACTGCAAGCGTCTTGGCATAGACCTAATAGTAACTGATCACCATATCGCGGACGATGTGCTTCCAAGTTGCTATGCAATAATTTGTCATACAGTACGCGGCTGCAATTATCCAAACAAAAATATATGCGGCGCGGGAACGGCGCTCAAGCTATGTGAGGCGATAGCGGGGGACAAGGTGCTCGAATACGGGATAGACCTTGCGGGGATTGCTACCGTGACGGATATAGTGCCGCTTGCCGGGGAAAATAAAGCGTTTGTGGCGCAGGCGCTCAACCATTTAAATTCGGGCAAAGCATCACTGGGCATTGAGATGCTGTTAAACAGGGCAAACAAGAAAAAGCGTAGGCTTACAACGTATGATTTCGGCTTTGTGATAGGCCCTAGGCTAAATGCTGCCGGTAGAATTGAAAACGCCGATCTGGCTGTTAAACTGTTACTTTCAAACGATAGGACACAGGCGCAGGTGCTTGCTCAAAAGCTTGACGAGCTCAACGACTGCCGCAGGCAGGAGGAGCGCGACATTTACAGTGATGTGAGCGACAAACTTGAAAACATGGATCTCACTGATAAGCGCACGATAGTGCTAAAAAGTAAGACGTGGAATTCAGGCGTGATAGGGGTGGCAGCGTCGCGTGTAGCGGATAAGTATACGCGTCCAACAATACTTTTTTCAGAGTGCAACGGCATACTCACCGGCTCTGGAAGGTCAATACGCAAGGTTTCATTATATGATGCTTTGGAAGATAATAAGGAGCTTTTTTCACGCTTTGGTGGTCATTCATACGCGGCGGGCATAACCATGCCCGTTGAGAATTTCGATGTCTTTTGCCAAAGATTTGAGCAATCGGTAAAAAACATAAGCGACGAAACGGATTTTATTCCAAGGCAAACCTACGAGCTGGAGCTTGATATAAACGAACTGAACAAACAGCTTGCGCAAGAAATTGAATTTATGGCTCCGTTTGGAGAAGGTTATCCGGCGCCCGTATTCCTGTTAAGAGATGTGATGCTCAAAAAGCTAAAGGTGTATGGCTCGGAAACGACTCATTTGTCATTCTCGGTAGTTAAAAACAATATTTATCATGACGCCTTTTATCCTTTTGCCGGCGATAAGATAAGCGAAATACTGAATTATAGCTTTTGCGATATACTTTATTCATACGAGATGAATAATTTTATGGACAGAAGCACGCCGCGCATGATTATTAAAAATATAAAGCGGGCGGATACCGGAGAACCCGCACAGTATGCCGCTGAATGCAGCGCGAAATTTTATGGTGCAATATATCGAAATATTAGGTATAATAGTAGTCGCGTTTCGCATGAGGTGAATTATGCCGATACAGACGAACGCGTATTGAACTTGTTTGAAAATAAAATAGCGGGCACGGCGGTTTTAGTGTTTACCGTATCGGGCGCGGAGCGATTTTTAAAGTTGGCAGAGGCAAAAGCGCTTTATAAGCACTTTGAGCTTGAATTTTACAAAAATAGGCATGATGTGTGCGCATACAACACGGTTGTTTTTGCTCCCGTAATTGATGAGCTTGAACTGGAAAGGTTTAAAAGCATAATTGTATATGATACGCCGATAACATTGGGTATAATTGATAAGCTCGCATCAATGTCTCCCGCGGCGGCCATATTGGTTGACAGCAGACCGTATATAGACGCGGAAGTAACCGTGCTAAATCCGGAGCGGGAGCAGATGAAAACCATTTATCTTGCACTAAAGAGGCTCGGCGGAAGCTACTATAATAAATCGAATTTGGTTGATAGTTTAAGAAGCGCTACAGCCAAACCGGATTGTGTGATAGAATTAGCGATAGATATTTTTATCGAATTGGGCTTTTTAAGCGTTGACGGCAACAAATTAACGTTTATAAAGGATGCGCCGTTTAAAAACCTTAGTGAAAGCTTCACTTATCAAACGGCATCCGCTTTAAATGAAATGTATAGTGCTTATATGAAAGCAAGGAGGACTGCAAATGAATCTTAAAGAAACGATTAGGTCAATACCGGATTTTCCCAAAGAAGGAATACTTTTTAGGGACATAACTACACTGCTTAAAAATCCACAGGCATACCGCCAAATGATAGACGAAATAGTGGATAGCCTAAAGGGCAAGCAGGTTGACTTGGTAGTAGGGCCGGAAGCGCGCGGCTTCGTTATAGGCTCTGCGTTAGCTTATGCGCTTAACGCTGGTTTTGTGCTCGCACGCAAACCGGGCAAGCTGCCATATAAAACCTATAGTCATGAGTATGCGCTTGAGTATGGCACGGATAAGCTTGAAATCCATCAGGATTCTATAAAGCAGGGGCAAAATATAGTTGTTGTCGATGATTTGCTTGCCACGGGCGGCACTTCGCTTGCAACGATTAAGCTTGTTGAGCACGCGGGCGGTAATGTTGTGGCGGCAAGGTTTGCAATAGAGTTGGCTGAGCTTAAGGGCAGGGATTTGCTCAAGGGCTATGATGTGATGGCTGTTATGCAATATTGAAATAAAAAACACTAATCGAAAGGAGGGGGAGCCTATGGAAGAAATAGTCACCGTAGAAGCGGGTCTTGCCGCGCTTGATAAATCATGCGAGCGCTTTAGTGCGGAAGAAAAAGAACTTTTGGAAAAAGCCAAGGAATTTGCTATAAATGCGCACAGCAAGCAGCTTAGGCAGTCAGGCGACCCCTATATCACTCATCCGCTTGCAGTAGCCACTATGCTTGCCGACATGGGCATGGACAGCAATACGGTTATAGCGGGACTTCTGCATGATACGGTTGAAGATGGCGAGAATATAACCGTAGCATCGGTAAAAAACCTGTTTGGAACCGATATTGCTCAGATGGTGGACGGTGTTACAAAGCTTACAAAAAGCGGAAACACCAACTTGTATTCAAAAGAAGAAGCGCAGGCTGAAAATTTAAGAAAAATGTTTTTGGCTACCGCCAAGGACGTGCGAGTGGTGATAATTAAGCTTGCGGATCGCTTACATAATATGCGCACGCTTCAATACTGTAATGAGGAAAAGCGCATTAGAAAATCCCGCGAAACGCTTAATGTATATGCACCGCTTGCGCATAGGTTCGGCATGGGCGCAATAAAATGCGAGCTTGAGGATCTCTCCTTTAAGTATATTTGGCCGGATGATTATCAAAATCTCAATAAGCAAATAGGCGCGCAGCAACGCGAGCGTATGGCAACCTTGGATAACGCCATGAAGGAAATTTCCAAGGCGCTGCAAGCGGCCAATATCGAGGCGCAAGTGCATGGCAGACCCAAGCACTTATTCAGCATATATAAAAAGCTCATAAGGCAAAATAAATCTATAGAAGAAATATACGACCTTATCGCCGTAAGAGTGCTTGTAAATACGGTGAGCGATTGCTATGCGGCGCTAGGTGTTATACATTCGCTGTGGAAGCCGGTTCCCGGGCGTTTTAAGGATTATATCGCAATGCCAAAGGTGAATATGTATAGATCTATTCACACCACGCTCTTTAGCGGCGAGGGTATGCCATTTGAGGTTCAAATTAGGACATACGAAATGCACAGAGCTTCGGAATACGGCATTGCCGCGCACTGGATGTATAAAGAAGGCCGTGCCAGCATGGACGACCTTGACAGCAAGCTTGCCTGGCTGCGTGAAGCATTGGAAATGGAAAACTATGCGGATACCACAAAGGAATTTGTGGATTCGATACAGAAGGATTTCTTCTCCGATTATGTTTATGTATTAACTCCTAACGGAGAAATAATCGATCTTCCCATAGGCTCAACACCGCTTGATTTTGCGTACAGAATACACACCAATGTTGGCAACCGTACTCAGCATGTAAAGGTGAACGGCGCGTTGGTGCGCCTTGATTATAAGCTTAAAAATAACGATGTTGTTGAAATAATTACATCGCCTAATGCCACACCAAGCCGCGATTGGCTGAACATAGCCAAAACGCAGCAGGCAAAAGCCAAGATACGCCAGTGGTTCAAAAAGGCTAACCGTGAAGAAAATATTATGCGCGGCAAGGATATGCTTGCAGATGCGGCAAAGCGCCACGGCTATGCCTTATCCGAGCTTACAAAGGTGGAATACTTTAGCGAGGTGCTAAAGCGATTAAATATGGCAGATTCGGACGACGTATACGCGGCGATAGGCTATGGCGGCGTTACGACGGGTCAGGTGATTCATAAGCTTATGGAGCTTAAAAAGCATGATGAAAATCAAGATGAGCTTTCACAGCATTTAGAGCAGCTTCAAAAAGATGAGGCAAAGCCGCAGCACTCCAGCGGCGACCGCGGCGTTATTGTAAAGGGCGAGCCAAATCTAATGGTGCGCTTCTCGCATTGCTGCAGCCCGCTTCCGGGCGATGATATAGTTGGCTACATCACTCGCGGACGCGGCGTTTCAATTCATAGGCGCGATTGCACCAATATGAGCGATCTTATGATAGACGCTGATAGAATAATCGAAGTGTCGTGGGCAAGCAACGAGAAATCAACCTATACGGCAAGCATTCAAGCTGTGGCAACGGAGCGTCCCGGTATTCTTATGGAAATATCCCAACTGCTTATGAGCCTCAATATCAGCATAAAGGCTATGAATGCAAAAACAGATAAAAATGGTCTTGTTACGCTCCAATTCACATTTGATGTAAGCGGAGCGGAGCAGATGAACAACATAATAAAAAATATTAGAAAGATTAAATCTGTTAAGGAAGCATACAGGATCAATATATAGGAGAATGACATGCGTGCCGTTGTGCAGAGGGTTAAGAGCGCGAGCGTAAGCGTTGATGGAAAAGTAATAAACCAAATAGAAAAGGGCTTTATGGTTTTGTTGGGCGTGGAAACGGGAGATTCCGACAAGGACCTTTCTTATATTTGTGACAAAGTAACCGGATTAAGAGTTTTTGAAGATGAAAATAATAAGATGAACCTTTCAGTAAGAGAGGTTGCGGGCGAGATATTGCTTATCTCGCAATTTACACTTTTGGGCGATGCGCGAAATGGAAAGCGGCCAAGCTTTATTGCAGCGGCCAGACCCGAAGAAGCAACAGCATTGTATGAAAAGGCGCTGTACGAAATGAATAAGTGCGTGCCGACAAAGGGCGGCGTGTTTGGCGCTCACATGGAGATTGAGCTTATAAACGACGGTCCGGTGACGATATTACTTGAGAGCAGGAGGCTTTTTTGATGCTGAAAACCATGGTAACAGGCCCAATATCCACGAACACCTATATTATTTATCTAAAACGCGGCAATGAATGCGCCGTTATAGACCCTTCCGATTTTGATATGGTAGCGAGCTTTATAGATGAAAATAAGCTTAAACTAACCGATATTTTGATAACTCACGGCCATTTTGACCACATCATGAGCGTTGCGGAGCTTAAAGAAAAATATGGTGCCAAGGTAAGCATACATGAACTTGACGCCGCGTCGCTGCAAAGCGAGCGAAGCAGCTTGGCTATTATGACGCCTTATGATATAAAGCCATGCAAGGCTGATGTGCTGCTAAACGACGGCGATGAGATAGACGCTGCCGGCTTCACGCTCAAGGTACTCCACACACCGGGTCATTCAAAGGGCGGCTGCTGCTATGTGTGCGAAGACGAGAAAATCATCTTTTCGGGAGATACGTTATTTTACCTCAGCGTTGGCCGCACGGATTTTCCGGGTTGCAGCGCAAGGGCGCTTTTCGAGTCTATAAATACTAAACTGTTCACTTTATCGGGTGATTACAAGGTTTTCCCCGGGCATGATATGGCAACCAGCTTGGATTTTGAGCGAAAAAATAATCCTGAAGTAAAAAAGTGGAATACACGAAGATGCTGACGCTTTACACAAATTATCCCGAGTTTTCAAATGACATCGCCGAGGTAGTCAGGCTTTATACCGATAAATGCGATATTGCGTTTTGCAATGAAAAAACGCGTTCAGGGGATTTTATAAATGCTGAGCTAAGCCAAACGCAGGGCAGCTTTATAGCAAAGGTTTATTGCAGTATAGGCGGAAATAATGCCGATTACATTTACGAATATCGAGAGACATGGCATAGCGAGCTGGAACGCAAACGCTACCTAAAGCGGTGTGTAAAAATTGCAACATACAGAGCATTAAAAAAGATTTTTCAATATGATATGCCGTGGGGCTCGCTGACTGGAATAAGGCCGACAAGGCTTTTAAGAGAGCTATCCGAGCGCAATGACGATGAAGCGGCCAAGCAGCTTGTTATGAACGAGTTTGACGTCAGCCGTGAAAAATATGAGCTTGCACGAGAAATAAATGCTATACAGGCACAAATACTTGATAAAGAACCACAGAAAAATATTGATATATATGTAGGGATACCGTTTTGCGTTTCTCGCTGTTTATATTGCTCATTTGCGTCCCAGGTGCGGAATGAGAGGACAAATGTTGCCGCATATATTCAAGCGCTGCTAAAGGATATTTCATTAGGCGCAAATATAGTTAGAGACTCAGGCTTGAATATTCGGAACGCATATATGGGTGGAGGTACGCCAACCTCGCTGACCGCTTCGGAACTTGACGAGGTGCTCTCGTGTATATGTGAGAACTATGACCTAAGGGATAGGGAATTTACCGTTGAAGCCGGCAGGCCGGATACTATAGACGAAGCAAAGCTTAGCTGCCTAAAAGCGCATGGAGTTAATAGAATATCTATAAATCCGCAAACAATGAATGACGCTACGCTAAAGCTTATGGGTCGCACTCACACGGCGGAGGATACCGAAAGAATATTCCACCTGGCAAGAGAAGTGGGCTTTGACTCGATAAACATGGATATAATTTGCGGTTTGCCCGGAGAGAGTGTACTTGATGTGGAACGCTCGCTTGAACGCATTTCAAAATTGCGGCCAGATAATCTTACGGTGCACACCTTAGCTTTAAAGCGCTCCTCGCGTTTGGTTGAAAATTTGGGCGAATATACGCTTAGCGACGCCGAAACCGTAGCACAAATGACCGAGCTGGGCGAAAAGTATGCGCGTGCAGTCAAGATGCGTCCATATTATATGTATAGGCAGAAGTATATGCGTGGGAGCCTTGAAAATATTGGCTACGCTCTAAAAGGCAAGGAATGTGTTTATAATATAGATATGATGGAGGATACTACGAGCATAATGTCGCACGGCGCAAATTCAATGACAAAGCGAATATTTGACGCTGAGGTGCGCGTGATGCGTATCCCAAATCCTAAGGACGTTGCAACATACATAAATAAGCTGGAAACGATAACAAAAGAAAAACGCGAGCTTTTCACAAAACCTGGGCTTTAAAAATAGCGGGCGAACACAGTTCGCCCCTACGGGAGGGTAACAGAAATTGCTTGCAGCATATTGTGAACTTTGCTCGTCTGTTACCCAAACGGCTTTAACAACGCATTTAACTACTTACCGACTTCCGCTCGACGCTTGTTATAATCGTCTATCGCGCTTTTTACGGCTTCTTCTGCGAGTACTGAACAGTGAAGCTTCTGCGGGGGAAGACCCTCCAAGGCTTCAACAACAGCCGAGTTTGTGAGTTTTAACGCCTCATCAACGCTCTTGCCTTTTATAAGCTCTGTTGCCATTGAAGACGTGGCGATGGCAGCGCCGCAGCCAAAGGTTTTAAAACCAACGTCTTCGATTATGCCGTCGTCGTTTATCTTTAAAAACATCTGCATAATATCGCCGCACTTGGCGTTGCCCACCATGCCGACGCCGTTTGCGCCTTCAACCTCGCCCATGTTGCGCGGATTTTGAAAATGATCAAGAACTTTTTCTGTATACATAATTATTCCTTTCTACTGCGCCTTATAAAGCGGAGACATTGCGCGGAGCTTAGCTACTATGCCGGGAAGCACATCGAGCACATAATCTATATCCTCTTTAGTGGTTTGATCCGAGAGCGAAAAACGGACAGAACCGTGCGCTGTTTCATGGTTTAAACCCATTGCCAGCAGCACATGCGACGGGTCAAGCGAGCCGGAGGTACAGGCAGATCCGCTTGAGGCGGCTATGCCTTTGAGGTCTAAGTGAAGTAATATTGATTCTCCCTCAATATATTTTAAACTATAGTTAACATTATTTGGAAGCCTGTCCGTGGGATGACCGTTGAGCTTAATTTCACTTATGCGCTCGGCCAAACCATTTATGAGCCTGTCGCGCAAGACGGTTTCACAGGCTATGGCTTGCGGCATGGAGCTGCATGCAAGCTCTATTGCCGCGCCGAGGCCGACTATGCCGGCAACATTTTCTGTACCCGCTCTTTTGTTTGCTTCCTGCGCTCCCCCAACGATATATGCAGGAAGCCTTATGCCCTTGCGGCAATATAGCGCGCCCACGCCCTTGGGCCCGTGGAATTTGTGCGCGGAGAGCGAAAGCATATCTATGTTTTTCACATCGACAGGGATATGTCCAACGGCTTGCAC
>CAZUUR010000051.1:0-10245 GCA_964622815.1 uncultured Oscillospiraceae bacterium
ATGACGGGGCCGTCCAGCTCGCATACGGCGGGCGCGGCAAAGCTTGGCTACAAGGCTTATGTGATAGCGGGGCGCGACGTTAAAAAAGTTAAGCTCACGCTCTATGGCTCATTTGCCACAACCGGGCGCGGTCACGGCACGGATAAAGCGCTTACGGCGGGTGTTTTGGGGCTTATGCCAGATGACCCGCGCATTAAATACGCCACGCTTTTGGCGCAGGAGGCCGATGTGGAGGTGAAAATCGTCTTTGATACGGATACGGAGACAGAGCACCCCAACACAGCCAAAATCGAGCTTACGGATTCAAAAGGCAAGCTTACCGAAGTGATAGGCGCATCCGTGGGCGGCGGCAACATACTTATAACGAGCATAAACGGCATGGAAATGGAGCTGACCGGCGAATATCCGTCACTGATAGTTAAGCACAACGATAGACCCGGCGTTATAACAAGCGTTACGAGCATACTCGCAAAGGAAAAGGTGAATGTGGCGTTCATGCGCGTATTTAGAAGCTCCAAGCGTGCCGACGCATGCATGGTCATTGAAACGGATCAGCCGGTGTCGGAGCGCACAAAGCAGCTTATACTCGATTGGAATGAGGATATTAAGGGGGTGCTCACGGTAGAATGAGCGATTATGTGTTTAAAAACGGAGCAACGCTCCTTGAGCTTATACAAGATAACAAGAATTGTGATGCAAAGCGCCTCACAATAGCCGAGATAATGCAGCGCCGCGAGGAGGAGCTTTTTGAGCGCACCCGTGAGGAGATACGCGCAGAGATGAGCGTCATGCTAATGACTATGCGCGAGGCTATCGACGATGGACTTAAAAACGAGCACTCCTCGCTCACCGGCCTTACCGGCGGCGATGCTTACCGCCTGAGCGATTACGCGGAAAAATCCAATATGGGCGAACGCATGGCAAAGGTGGTGGCCTCGGCGATAGCTGTAGTGGAGGTCAATTCCTCCATGGGGCAGATAGTGGCCGCGCCTACAGCAGGCGCGTGCGGCATACTTCCGGGCGTTTTGCTGGGGCTTGCCGAGCATAACGCGTGGGACGAGCAAAAGCTTGTGGACGGCCTGTTTACGGCGGGCTGCATAGGCATGCTGATAGCCCAAAACGCCTCCATATCGGGCGCGGAGTGCGGCTGTCAGGCAGAGACGGGAACGGCTGCGGCAATGGCGGCGGCTGCGGTGACTGAGCTGTGCGGCGGCAAGCCCGAAATGGCGCTGCACGCAGCGGCGATAGCGCTGAAAAATGTGATGGGGCTTGTGTGCGATCCGGTGTGCGGCCTTGTTGAATGCCCCTGCATAAAGCGCAACGCGATAGGCGCGGCAAACGCGGTATTGAGCGCGGATCTCGCACTTGCAGGCATCACGAGCCTCATTCCCTTCGACGAGGTGGTGTCGGCAATGCGCCTGGTTGGCAGGAGCATAAACGTCGATCTCCGCGAAACTGCGCGCGGCGGCCTTGCCGCAACACCCACGGCGAAGTTTCTTTCAAAGCAGATGGGCTGAGCGGCGGGCTTTGAACGCCGGCTTTAGCTGCCTGTCTACGAAAACGCCTCGAAAATTTCAGCTAAATACTATTTTGTGTATAAAGTGCTTCAACGGTGTAAAAATGGTATTAGAATGCATAAATTTTCACATATTCACTCTTGCGTTAGAGTAATTTAACGTGTATAATAAGCCATAGCGTAATGGTAAAAAACACATAGCTTTAGCCAACCGTGAGCAGAAAGGAGGCTGTGAATGCCTGCATGTATGAAGATACGCTCCGCCTATTCAACACTGCCTAATGCGGAGAGAAAAGTGGCTGACTTTATTCTTAAAAATCAAGAAAGAGCCATGCACATGGTGATAAACGAGATCGCGAGTGAGGTGGGCGTTAGCGTGCCCTCGGTAACGAGGCTTGCCCGCAAGCTTGGCTATAACAGTTTCTTGGATTTCAGGGTTGCGCTTGCAAACAGCTCAAAAGAGGCTGATCCAAAGCGCGGCACACCGGTGTCGGATCAGGATAGCGACAGCGCGGTTATAGAGAAAACCTTTTTCTCGGCCGCAAGAGCGCTTGACGACACTAATAAAGCGCTCGATAAGCAGGCGTTCATGCGTTTTTCGATAGAGCTTTGCAAGAGTCATCGCGTGTTTGTGATGGGGCAATCAACTTGTGCGCTTCTTGCTCAGGATTTTGCGCACGAGCTGTGCAAGCTGGGTTTGGACGCGAGTGCGTTCACGGATTCCCTTCAGATGGGCGCGTGCCGCTCGCAATTTTCGCGCGGCTGCACCGTGATAGGACTTTCGCGCTCCGGCAAGGAAAAATGCTGGTCAGATATAATGAAGGAAGCGTCCGAGCATGGTGCGATCACGGCTTATGTAAGTAATTATCTCAACGCGCCCGCCGCTCAGAATTGCGATTATTTCTTCAATACCTCGCGCATAGAGGATCTGCGCACACTCGTGGGTCGCGAGACCTACGATTCAATGCTCGTGCTTTTGGACACGCTGCTGCTGTTGGTGTCACGACATAAGAGCTAAAAATGCTCAAAATCTTCGATTTTGAGCTTGCGAGTTGCTTCCTTCGCCGCCGGAGAGGCGGCGATTTCGCATAGCGAAACCGGGCGCAACTCCATGCCCTTCGATTTTGAGCTTGCGAGTTGCTTCCTTCGCCGCCGGAGCGGCGGCGATTTCGCATGGCGAAACCGGGCGCAACTCAAATGAGGAAAATTATGCTCGAAGCTGATTTACACACTCATACGTTCTTTAGCGACGGCAAGTCAAGCCCGGAGGAGAATGTCCTCGCGGCCATCGCGCTCGGCCTAAAGACCGTTGCCATAACTGATCACGCTCCCTGTCATGCTTACGGCGTTCGCGGGGGGCGTTTCTCACGCTTAAAGGACGAGGTGGCAAGGCTAAAGGAGATTTATTCAGATAAAATACAGATACTTTTCGGCATGGAGTTTAATATCACCGGCTTTGGCGAGTGTGAGCTTGAGAAGCTCGAAGATGCCTTTGACATACGTCTTTTGGGCGTACACAGAGCCGTTTGGGGGGATAAATTCACGCTTGGCCTGTCCGTAAGCGGCATATTTAAAAGCCGCTTTGACGGCGAACTGCTCGCGCGTGCCACTGCGAAGGCATTTGAAAATTATCCCATAGATGTGCTCGTGCATCCATCGCTTTATGTGAGGACGCATGTGCCTACGCTTATGGAGGAAATGACGAAAAACGGCTCGATAAAGCGCGTCAAGCTTGAGCTTAACGCCTCGCACAACGTGCTCACAACACAAGAGCTAAAGCTTATGCGCGATGCCGGAGCGATGTTCTCCCTGGGCAGCGATGCGCATAAAAAGGAGCGCGTGGGCGATTTTAAAAAGGCGCTTGACGCGGCGCGAGAAGCCGGAATAGAAATAAGCTAAGGGCTGTTTTACTACAGCTCTTTTTTAATTGGAAAAGCGTGCAAGGGTCAAGACTGGGGCATACCAAACAAATTGCTGCCTAGGCGCGGCGGGTTCAGGGGGGCGCCGCAGCGTCTAGCGCTGCCCTACTCCCACACTCTCCTAAACACGAACACATTGGGGTAGAGGCCGCCGGCGCTGGTTCGGGTGTGCGCCAAAAGCTCGAATTTACCGCCCTGCGCTTTTATGCAATCGCTAAGCAGCTTGGATTCCATTGTATACAGCACTGCAACGCCGTCCACCCTTAGCCATTGCGAGAGCTTGCCGGCAAGCGTTTTATAAAGCGCTTCGTTATTTGAATGCGTGCCAACGCGGTTGCCAAAGGGCAGGTTCGCAACAAGCTCGTCAAAGGGTCTGTCAGCGTCAAAGCGGGCGAGGTCGTTCACTATAAACTTTGCCTTGCTCGCACCCGCTACGGCGTTTTCACGCGCCATATCCACGGCCTTGTGCGCAATATCAACGCCGGTGAGCGATGCCGGAGGCTTTAAATAAAGCCTTTCGCGCTCAAATAGCAGCGTGCCGCTGCCGCAGCACGGGTCTAAAACGCGCGCGCCCTCATTGAGATATGGAGAAGCAAAGCGCATGAGTGCGGCGGCGTTGGCGGGAAGTATGGAGGCGGGCAGCGCGTTCACCCGATAGGGATAGCGCTCGTCTTTCACGGTGAAAAGCTTGATATATACGGACGCAGCCGTGGCGCGATGCGCGTTTTGCTCAATGCGCAGCTCTATTTCATAGTCCGACGGAGTGTTCAAAAGCTTTTTGGGCAAGAGCGCCGCAAGCTGACGGATAAAGCCCGCCCTATCCGTTTTCCCCCTGTCGCAATCGGCAAGCCGCAATTCTATGCGGCAGCCTATGGGCGCGTTTGGCGTGTGCGACGCGAAAACAAGCGCGTCAAGCGCGTTGATCCTAAACGCGTGCGCTATCGCCTCCGGTTCCATGCGCACATCGCGCGCGACGGGCAAAAGCGCCTCGTAAAATGAGCGTGCGGCGTATAAAGCGCGAATGTCCCTGGCTTTAAGCAAAACGCCATCGGAAAAAACCTTGTCCGCCTCGAACGCCGCCGCAAAATCCGCATCAGACGCGGCTTTTGCGGATTCCGCCCGTATTTCTCTAAGCTCTAAGGCAAGCGCTTCGCCAAGCTTTTCGCTCACGCGCAGCTCGACGGGTTCAAGCTTGCTAAAGCCTGTGTATTGATGCTTAACGACCGGCGTGAGCCGCGCAAGCGCAGCGCTCAAAGCATCTCGCTCTTCGCGCTCATGCTTTTCCTCCGTTTGATCATGCGCCGCTTCCACCTTGTGCAATAAAAGGCGCTTTCGCGCCGCGTTAAGCGCGGCGTCTGACGCTACACACGCGCAGCTGCCAATCGCCAGCAATACCGATGGGCGCACAAAGCGCGTGGACTCCGCCTCAAGCGCTGAGAAAAGCGGCTCAAGATAGCTTTCGCATTTAAGCTCGCCCATAAGCCGCGCGGCATTGCGCCGAAGCTTTGGCTCAGGAGAACCAAGCGCCGTTATCAGGGGCGACGAGTCGGCGGCAAAGCCCTCAACAAGCATGTCGCGCATAGCCTGACGCCTTGATGCACGAATGAGGAACGCCGCCGCCTGCGCGCGTTCAGCATCGCTTTGTGAAGCGCAAAAAAGCTCCCTGCACGGCTCAAAAGCCGCTACGGGGGCGGAATCAAACAGCTTCTCAGGGCCGTTAGGCTCGCTTAGCCGCTGCAAAACGGTCTCTTGCGTAAGCATTTTTACCTCATTTCACTTTTATGGCCGTTTTTTCATATTCTTGCATGATAACGTTTATTATCTCGTCAGTGCCGTCCGCAAGCGGATCGGCGCTCATAACGGCAATGTAGGAAAGCCGTTCTGCGTAAAGATGCGTTACCGCGTCAACAAGGGTTCTTTTGCTAAGACGCTCTTGCTCTAAAACCATGGAATATCCCTTGCGCGCGAAATAGCCGGCGTTTAAAATCTGATCGCCGCGGCTTGCGGTGAGGGGGAGCGGCACCAAAAGCGCGGGCTTGCTCAGCGCGAGAAATTCAAACACGCTGTTGGCTCCGGCGCGCGAGAGCACGAGATCCGCCGCCGCAAAAACATCGGGCAGCTCTTTTGATATATATTCAAACTGACGGTAGCCCTGACGCTGAAAATACGCTTCGTCCACCTTGCCTTCACCGCAGATATGGCAAACATTAAATGTGTCAAGCAGAAGATCGAGCGATTCGCGAAGCGCCATATTCAGCGCGTGCGCACCAAGACTGCCGCCCATGCACAATAAAAGCGGTTTATTGGCTGAAAAGCCGAGAAATTCAAGGCCACGCTGCTTATCGCCGTCGTAAAGCTCCGGCCGTATGGGGGTGCCTGTGTGAACCCCCTTGCGCCCAACGGCGGTTAAGGTATCTGAAAAGGTGACGCATATACGGCTTGCAAAGCGCGCGTTAATTTTGTTGGCAAGCCCGGGCGTATAGTCGCTTTCGTGCGTGACGACAGGGATATGGCGCGAATACGCCGCCACAACCACGGGTACGCTCACGAAGCCGCCCTTTGAAAAAACAATGTCCGGCTTTATCTCGCGCATGAGTCTGCGAGATTGGAACATGCCCTTTACCACCTTAAACGGGTCGGACAAATTTTTAACGGAAAAATAACGCCTTAGCTTTCCGGCAGATATGGCGTGAAACTCCACATCGGGAACGCTTTTTATTAGGCGCTCCTCAATGCTGTCCTTCTGGCCTATGTAATGAATGGCGAAGCCGCCGCTTTTAAGCTGTGGAATGAGCGCGAGATTGGGCGTAACATGCCCGGCGCTCCCGCCGCCCGTCATAACAATGGTTTTCATCAATGCCTCCGCAAATATAGCTTTCCTTATTATGATATGTCTAAAAGCGCGATTTGGCAATGATTTTGTGTTCTCACGAGAATTTGGTGTGAATAGGTATATTATTGAAATGACGGGAAATAATCGGTATATAACGCAGAAAGGATATAGTCATGAACAGCGAATTTGAGACAAGAACCGGCTGGAGTGAAAACGAGGAGGCGCTGCTTGAGGAAAAGGTGGCCGAGGCTCGGCGCGATAATAGGCCGCTGCGCTCGGTTTTCGCGGAAATGGCGCTTGCAACCGGACGCGCGCCCAACAGCATACGCAACCATTATTATTTGAGGCTGCGCGAGGATAATTCGCCGCTTGCCACATATCAAACGGGCGCGGCGTTCGTGCCGTTTGCCGATGAGGAGATACGCGCGCTTGTTAAGCATGTGCTCATGGAGCAGGCGCGGGGCGTATCCGTGCGCGCATGCACACTTGAGATGGGCGAGGGCGACAATAAGGCGATGCTTCGCTACCAGAATAAATATCGCGCCGTGTTGAGAAACAATAGGGAGCTGATAAAGGAGCTGGTCGAGGAGCTAAGGGCGGAGGGAATTAACGCTTTTGACCCGTCACAGCGCGCGGTTGCGCCGCAGGGCGCGTATATGGGGCGCGGCAGACGCAGCTACGGCACGCCCGGCGGCACGGCAAACACGGACTTTAGGCGGCTCGCGGGCTTTTTTACGGAGCTTTCGCGGCTGGCGGCGGGCGCGGCCATGGAGCTTGGCAAGGATATGGACGTATCTGTATAAAGGGTCGCGCGGCGATAGGAGCGGATAACCGCTCTTTTATTTTTTGGAGGCAGCGCTTGCTTTAGCTTCTTTTTTTAAAAGGGTGGCAAACGGGTGTGAGCCGTGATATAATTTCAAATTAAGATAATATCGGCGAAGCTGTCAAATTAAGGCAGCGAAGCCGTTGCGGAGGAAATTTTATGGAAAACAAAAAGTTTTATATCACAACGCCCATTTATTATCCGAGCGATAAATTGCACATAGGCCATAGCTACACCACTGTCGCGGCGGACGCAATAGCGCGCTATAAGCGGCTTTCCGGGTATGACGTATACTTTCTTACCGGCAGCGACGAGCACGGCCAAAAGATAGAGCGCAAGGCCAAGGCCAAGGGGCTCACGCCCAAGGAATATGTGGACGAAATAGTTTCATCGTTTCAGTCGCTATGGAAGCTGATGGATATTTCAAACGACGGCTTTGTGCGCACGACGGACGAATATCACGAAAAATGCGTGCAGAAGATATTTAAAAAGCTCTATGACCAGGGCGACATATACAAATCCGAATACGAGGGGCATTATTGCACGCCCTGCGAGGCGTTTTGGCTTGAAAGGCAGCTCGTGGACGGCTGCTGCCCGGATTGCGGCGCGAAAACGGAGCTTGTGAAGGAGGAAAGCTATTTCTTCAAGCTTTCAAAATATGCCGATAGGCTTATCGAGCATATAAAGACGCACCCGGAGTTCATACAGCCGGTGTCGCGCACGAACGAGATGCTAAACAACTTCCTGCTGCCCGGGCTTGAGGATCTGTGCGTATCGCGCACCACATTCAAGTGGGGCATACCGGTGACATTTGATGAAAAGCATGTGGTATACGTTTGGATAGATGCTTTGAGCAACTATATAACAAAGCTTGGCTATCTATCCGATGACGACAGCTTAATGCAAAAATACTGGCCCGCCGACCTTCATCTTGTGGGCAAGGAGATAGTGCGCTTCCACACGATTATATGGCCCATTATGCTCATGGCGCTCGGCCTGCCGCTTCCAAAGCAGGTTTTCGGCCACGGGTGGCTGGTTTTAGACGGCGGCAAAATGAGCAAATCAAAGGGCAACGTGGTTGATCCTGTAAAGCTCGTCGAGCGCTACGGCGTTGACGCCATACGCTATTTCCTGCTGCGCGAGGTTCCTTTCGGCTCGGACGGCGTATTTAGCAACGAGGCGCTCATAGGCCGCATAAATAACGACCTTGCAAACGACCTTGGCAACCTGCTTTCGCGCACGGTAGCCATGAGTGAAAAATATTTTGACGGCGTTATACAAGCGCCCACAGCGCCTAACCATGAGCAGGACGACGCGGTATTGGATATAGCCAAAAACCTCCGTGCGGCGGTGGATAGCAATATGGACGCACTGAGGATTCCGGAGGCATTGACCGAGATATGGAAGCTTATTGGCGCTTGCAATAAATATATAGACGTGACGCAGCCGTGGGTATTGGCGCGCGAGGAAAGCAACAAGGAGCGCCTTGGCACAGTGCTTTATAATCTTGCGGAAAGCCTTAGGTTCGTCGGCGTTTTGATAAAGCCCTTCCTCACGCGCACTTCGCCAAAGCTTTTTGAGCAGTTGGGCTTAGAGGAGGGCGAGCTTACGAGCATAGCATCGCTCACGTTCGGCACGCTTCCTGCGGGAACAAGAGTTAAAAAGGGCGAGGCGCTTTTCCCGCGTATAGACGTGAAAAAGGAGCTTGAGGAGCTTGAGGCGCTCATGCCCACAAAGGCGCAGGAGGACGAGAAGAAGGCGGAAACGGCCAAGGAGGCCACTCAAGAGGAAACTCTTGAGGCCATAGAATATGATGATTTTGCCAAGCTTGATCTGCGGCTTGCGCTTATTGAGGCGTGCGAGCCTGTGAAGCGCAGCGACCATCTTTTAAAGCTGGGCCTCGATGTGGGCGGCGAGAAGCGCACGGTGCTTTCGGGCATAAAGAATTGGTATAACCCGGACGATCTCGTTGGCAAAACAGTGGTGCTGGTTGCCAATTTAAAACCGCGCAAGCTTTGCGGCATAGAGAGCCAGGGCATGATATTGTGCGCGAGCACGGCGGACGATAAAGTGCTTTCCGCGCTCACGACGCTCGCGCCCATGCAAAGCGGGTTAAAGGTAAGATAACAAATGTTCAATGTGTCAGCCGCCAAGGATATGGCGACTTTTAAGCTAAAAAACGGCATGCAGATGCTCATGCGCCGCGCCACGCCAGACGACGCCGTGCGGCTCATGACATACCTTAAAACCGTGGGCGGGGAAACGGATTTCCTTTTGATAGGCTCGGGCGGGCTTGTTGACATGACTGTGGCGCGCGAGAAGGCTTTTCTCAAGGCGATAGGGCAAAAGAGCGATTCGGGCATGTTCATAGGCGAGGTAGACGGCGAGATAATGGCGTGCTTTCATGTGCAGTGCGAAGCCAAAGCGCGCATAAAGCACAATGCCACCGTGGGCATAAGCGTGAAGCGCAGTTATTGGCATCAGGGCGCGGGAACGGCGTGCATGTATCACCTTATAAGCTTTGCACGGGAGAGCGGCACAATACGCAATCTCTGCCTTGAGGTTCGCGCGGACAACGCGCGCGCGCGAAAGCTTTATCAGCGCTTCGGCTTTGTTGAAATAGGCCGTCATAAGGACAGGATAATGATAGACGGCGTTTACTACGATGAAATATTGATGGATCTAAAGCTAATATGATGTTATTTGACACTCATGCGCATATAAATGACGCCCGCTTTGACGCTGACCGCGACGAGGTGGCATCAAGCCTTATTGAAAATGGAGTCGCGCTTGTTATAGATGTTGCATGCGAGCTTGACGATTTTGAAAAAACGCTCGCGCTTACGCACAAATACGACAATATTTTCGGCGCGGCGGGCATACACCCGCACACCGCCACCCAATGGACTCGCGATCCTGCGTTTGCGCGCGAGGCTGTTGTCTGTGCGCTAAAGCAGCCAAAAATGGTGGCTTTAGGCGAGATAGGGCTTGATTATCATTACGATCTTTCGCCGCGCGAGGAGCAGCGGGAGGCGTTCAGGGCGCAGCTTGAGCTTGCGCGTGAGCTTGATAAGCCGGTTATACTGCATGTTCGTGAGGCGTTCGGGGACGCTATGGAGATACTTCGTGAGGACAGTAAAAAGCATGGCGCGAT